>JAPUJU010000259.1 GCA_027296025.1 bacterium | reverse complement strand
AAATACGCGCGGTCTGGATTGGCCGGTACGACTGTCGGTAGATTAAGCCCGACCGGTGGTGCGGGGTTGGCCGGTGTGACCGGGGCATATGCCAGTACGCCGATCGGGTTCAGGCTGACCGGCAGGAACAGACCGATCCGGTTCTCCCACATGAGCGGGCTAATGCGGTTTCCCGACAAGTCCGTCACGATGGGAAACACGCCGACGGCGAAATGGTCATGGTTGCCGACGAGCGCGTACCAGGGAATCGTCGGCGAGTCACCATGCACGCCGCTGCGATAAAGCCCTTGCGACTCGAACGGGGCATGTGGATCCAGCAGCGGATCAGGTTTTTGGCTCGGCTGTCGATCGTCGATCGCGGAACGCGGGTCGATCTGACCGCCGTCGATGACGGTCATAAACCAATCCAGTTCATTCCGTTGAGCGTTATCCGCGGCATCACCGGTGTGAACGAGAAAATAAAAGGTCTCGCGTGCCACGTGCATCTTGTTCACCGTTCGGATCATGCCATCCAAAAGCTGTGTCGAGTAGGCTTCATGAGGGCGCCACGCCGTGGACGACAGTTCTCTGGCGACCGTCAGCCTTGCCGGTGACTCCTCGTCGATAATCTGCGCGTCCGATAAGTGGACGAATCGAGCCAACAGTGTGAATCGACTCTCGTCGACGGCCTCCGTCGATTCGTTGGGGAGAGAAACGCCCGGAATACCGCCGCACCCGCCCTCCAGTAGGGCTCCCGCGAGGATGAAGATCACGGCCGGCAGCGTTGCTTGGCGCTGCCAAGACGGGCTTCTCACGCGGTTCGGGCGACGAAGGCGCCGTGCCGGGAAACCGGATTTTCCGGCCGGAACATTGTCCACATTCTGCATCATACTGCGATTATGGGGTGAACCGACCGTCCGGACAATGAATCGGTCGCCGTGGGGCGAATTCCCGGTTGAGCACGCTCGATGCCTTGCCTATACTGCCGCCTGGTTTTCACAGGTTTCAAGAAAACGCTTAATTGCGGAGGAGTAGGTCGGTGACGAAGATCAAAGCGACGAACATCACTTGGCACGAGGGGCATGTCAACTGTGAGGAACGGGAGAAACTGCTGAAGCAGAAAGGGGCGTTGATCTGGTTCACCGGGCTGAGCGCTTCCGGAAAGAGTACGATCGCCTATACCCTGGAGCACGCGCTGGTTCAGCGCGGGCATCTATCCTACGTGCTGGACGGCGACAACATCCGGCATGGGCTAAACAAGAACTTGGGCTTCAGCGCTGAAGACCGGGCGGAAAACATTCGTCGGATCGGCGAGGTTGGAAAGCTCTTTGTGGATGCAGGTATCATCACCTTGACGGCATTCATCAGCCCCTACACGAACGACCGCATCGCGGCGCGCGAGACCGTTGGTGGCGACTGCTTTTTCGAAGTATTTTGTGATACGCCTCTCGAGGTTTGCGAGAAGCGCGATCCCAAGGGCCTCTACAAGAAGGCACGGGCGGGTGAAATCAAGGGCTTCACGGGCATTGACGACCCGTACGAGGCGCCGGACAAGCCGGAGATGGTGATCGATACGTCGTCCATGTCGCCTCAGGAAGCCACGATTGCCCTCTGCGACATGCTCGAGAAAGCCGGTAAGATTCCGCCGCTTGGAGAATGAGCCCAAACAGGGCCGTCAGCCGGCAGCGCTGCGGTGTGCCAATCCGGTGGTATCCGCGACACCAAAGATGTCGCCGCTTCCGCCTTGCGATACGCTTTCGCCCGACGTGACGAAAGTTCGCGTACCCGTTTAATCAGCGCGCATTCGTTAACGAGGTGGTGCGAGCTATTGCGCTAAACTGACTCCGCAAGACTTCGAGCGCGCTGCCGATTCGTGCGGGGCGCGCACAAAAGGGGATCCGAACTCGCCGATGTTCGGACCCCCAGCTAAAGCTGTTTACCCTAAACAAGCGGAGACCCACAGCCTTGCTCTTGCTATCGGTTTGCAAGAGGACCATCTTGAGCAACCGGGAGTGTCCAGGCGGTACCGCACGCGAAGTAGGAGCGACAAATGGCGTTTGAGAAGGTTGATCCGAAAGTCGATTTTCCCGCTCAAGAACGGGCCGTGCTCGATTTCTGGGCGCGGACCGGGGCGTTCGAAAAGCTACGAGAAATCAACAAAGGTAAGCCGAAATGGTCGTTTCTCGACGGCCCGATCACCGCCAACAACCCAATGGGCGTGCACCATGCGTGGGGACGCACCTACAAGGATCTCTATCAGCGCTATCACGCGTCGATCGGGCGAGACCTGCGTTACCAAAACGGCTTTGACTGCCAGGGGCTATGGGTAGAGGTCGAGGTCGAGAAAGAACATGGTTTCAACGACAAGAAGGAAATCGAATCGTTCGGAATCGGCAAATTCGTGGAGGAATGCAAAGCTCGGGCGAAAAAGTTTGCCGCCATTCAGTCCGAGCAGTCCAAACGTCTCGGCTACTGGATGGACTGGGACAATTCCTATTACACGATGTCGGACGAAAACAATTACGGCATCTGGGCCTTTCTTAAGAAGTGTTCCGAGAAGGGAAAGATCTACAAGGGCCACGACGTCATGCCCTGGTGCGCGAGGTGCGGTACCGGTCTCAGCCAGATGGAGATGAACGAGGGGTACAGGGAGGTGCCGCACACTTCCGTATTCGCCGTATTCCCGCTTCGCAATCGCCCCGGTGAGAATCTGCTCGTGTGGACCACCACGCCCTGGACGCTCAGCTCGAATGTCGCCGCCGCCGTTCACCCAAAAATGACCTATCTCAAGATCAAGCAGGGCGAAAAAGTCTACTATGTCGGCAAGGAGAATTTCGAGAAAGCCCGCGCCCACCCCGTGCAATCCAGTGGGAAATCCAAGCTGCCGGGTCTGATGTCGATTCAGGCTCAGTTCAAGAACAACGGTCCGTTCGAGGTTGTGGAGGAAGTACTCGGGAAGGACCTTGTTGGGCTGACCTATGACGGTCCCTTCGACATGCTGGACGGGGCCGCGGAAGCCGTCCCCGCACACCGCATTATCGAGTGGAATGAGGTCACAGCCTCGGAAGGAACGGGAATCGTTCATATCGCGCCCGGCTGCGGAAGTGAGGACTACCATCTTGGCAAGGAGTTGGACCTACCGCAGGTCGCGCCACTCTTGGAAAACGGCACCTTTCGCCCTGAATTCGGATTCTTGGCAGGACGGCGCTTCGACGAAGTCGCCGACAGCGTCGTCGCCGACCTGAAAGAGCGCGGGGTTTTGTTCGCCCGGGAAAAATACTACCACCGCTATCCCCATTGTTGGCGCTGCAAGGAAGAACTCGTCTACCGGTTGGTCGACGAGTGGTTCATCAACATGGACTGGCGTGACAAGATCATGGAATCCACTCGGCAAGCGAGCTGGATTCCCGAATGGGGCGTGGAACGCGAGCTCGATTGGCTCAAGAACATGGGCGACTGGATGATCTCGAAGAAACGCTACTGGGGTCTGGCGCTTCCGATCTGGGAATGCCACGAGTGCGGTCATTTCGAGGTCCTCGGCGGTCGCGAGGAACTGAAGGCACGGGCCGTGGCCGGCTGGGATGAATTCGAGGGTCATTCGCCCCATCGGCCTTGGATCGACGGCGTCAAAATTTGCTGTGCCCAATGCGGCAGCCAGGATGTCACCCGAATTAAAGACGTCGGCAATCCATGG
>JAPUJU010000258.1 GCA_027296025.1 bacterium | reverse complement strand
AAAAACGGGACATACACCCCGCTGACCCTCGTGTGTTGGTCGATCAGTACCGCGACGATCCCTCTGTCGCGGAGCACGCGCAGGATCTCCTTGCCACCCGTGTCCCGATCGATTGTCCGATATCCCATCGAGTTGCGGATGCGAACGAGTCGCTCGCTGATCCGCTTCTCCCACAGCTCCCGTCCTACCACGTTTACCAGGTATCCACTATTCGCCCAGTAGGCCGCGAGTAACTCGAAACACCCGATGTGCCCGGTGATCCCGATCAACCCTTTCCCCGCTTCGTATGCCTCGTCGAGGTGCTCCTTGCCCTCCACCCGCTCGATTAACGATGTCACGCGCTCCGGCGAACTTCCTTCCAGATTCAGGAACTCGAACGTGTTCTGGCCAATCAACTTGAACATTCCCCGGGCGATGGCCCTGCGCACCGGCTCAGGCGCGTCGGGAAATGCGATTTCGAGGTTCTGCAGGGCTCGCTCACGGTCTTTCCGAAGGAGCCACCAGAAGGTGTCCCCAAGGGCGGAGAAAATCCGGAAGCCTGCTCTGCGCGGCAGGTGACGCGCAAAGTGATAGACGCCGTCCGCTAGAATAACTTCGAGATCTCTCTTAAATTTTTTTCTGCGGCGCACAAATCTGCCCTTGTTTTCCACTGAAACGAAAGCGGTCACGGGCACCCGCGAATCGCCAAAATCCTTTACACTTATATAGTTAGCATAGCGGAGGGACTAAGTCAAGCAAAATGTGTGCCATAAAGAACGAACGGGTGAGTCGAGGAGGGGATGGGAGGCTTGAGAAACCTCGAACCATCGTTGGACGACCGGCCCGATCGCCGGAGTCGAAAGCGTACGGACCGAAAGGGGGGATCAGTCGCCGCCCAGGCCGGAACGCAGGATGTCGTGGATGTGGAGGACGCCGTTGGGGCGGCCTTGGTCATCGACGATAAAGTACATGGTGAGCGGGCCGGACGGGTTCATTTCCATGGACGCCAGCGCTTCGGCCGCGAGCACGCTCGCGTTGATGGTTTTCGGGTTCCGCGTCATCAGGTCCTCAACCGATGTTTCTATGGCGTCAGGCGTGCGAACCATGATCCGTTTCAAGTCACCGTCCGTAATGATGCCGCAGAGCCGTCCGTCCTTTTCCGTGACCCCGACACATCCGATGGCCTTCGTCGCCATTTCAATCAGCGCGTCCTTGAGCACGGTGTCGACCGGAACCAGTGGCATCGCATCACCGGTTCGCATCAGCTCCTGAACACGCAAAGTCAGGCGCTTGCCCAGGAGGCCACTCGGGTGGTTGCGCGCAAAGTCCGTCACGTTGAAACCGCGCCGCTTCATCAGCGCGCACGCAAGAGCGTCGCCCATGACGAGCGCGACCGTCGTGCTCGTGGTCGGGGCGAGATCGAGTGCGCACGCCTCTTGACGGACCGCAGTATCAAGCACGATGTCACTTTGCTTTGCGAGGTACGAACGCGTGTTTCCGGTAAGCGCGATAAGCGTCACACCGAGCCGATCGAACGAGGGGAAGAGGTGCCCGAACTCATCGCTCATCCCGCTCTTCGAAATGAACAGGACGATGTCGTCCCTGCTCACGAGTCCCAGGTCGCCGTGCGCTGCTTCCACCGGGTGAATGTAGAAGCTCGGCGTTCCTGTGCTGGTAAACGTCGCTGCGATCTTCTGCCCGATCAGCCCGGACTTACCGACACCCGAAATGATCAACCGGCCTTTGCAGTTAAGAATCGCTTCGACGGCACGATGGAAACTCGAGCCGAGGCGCGCCTCTACATCTCGCAGGCTATCGATCTCATCCCGAAACACTGCACGGGCCGTGGCCAGATCGCGATCATCGTTGCTCGCCAACGCGTCGTCCGCGGGATCCGGCCCAATCCGGTTCGTTTTATTGTGGTTTGTTTTTCGTTCCATTTCTCGTTCAGCCACCGGTTTCAATCCCTGGTTGCCGCGAACACGCCCAGAACGCTTTCGAGTAGATCCTCAAAATTCTCCAGAGGTAACATCGAAGCCGCATCACTCTTTGCGTTCTTCGGATCGGGATGCGTTTCTATAAACAGTCCGTCACAGGGAACCGACGCAGCGGCGCGCGCCATGACGGATGCGAGTTCCGGCTGTCCACCGGAACGTTCCCCCAACTCACCCGGCTTCTGCAGGCTGTGTGTCACATCGAAAATAACCGGCCAGCCGAACGTTTTCATCGTTGCAACGCCGCGAAAATCAACGACGAGATCATTGTAACCGAACGTCGTTCCACGCTCGGTTAGCAAAATATTTTCGCCGCCCGCCTTCCTCACCTTCTCCGCGGCAAGCTTCATCGCGTCCGGCGAAAGAAACTGGCCCTTTTTGATGTTCACCGCGCGCGCGTGTTTTCCGGCCGTCTCGAGAATTCGAGTCTGCCGGCAAAGAAACGCCGGAATCTGAACGATATCCAGCACTTCGGATGCCTGGGCCGCTTCCTCTATGGTATGCACATCAGAGATCACAGGGCAACCGACCGTTTCGCGAACGCTCTCGAGAATTCTCAATCCCTCGTCGATCCCCGGACCACGGTAGCTCTCCCCGGAACTCCGATTGTCTTTCATGTAGCTGGCCTTGAATACGAACGAGAACCGACTCGTGAGGGGAAGTAACGCGATTTTTTCCGCCAGGCGCAGGGTATCGTCACGGCTCTCGATCACGCAGGGTCCTGCGATCAGAAGCGGCCGGGACCGCGAATCGAATCTGGTATTTCCGATCTGAATTGGATTCATGGTGTCGGGCCGAGGAATCAGCTGTTTACTGCACGTCGGTCATCGACAGATCCCGCCGATAGCATTCTGGCGGCCCTGACAAGCGCCTTGAAGAGAGGGTGCGGCCTGTTCGGCCGGCTCTTGAGTTCCGGGTGGAACTGAACCGCAACAAAGAACGGGTGATCGGTCAACTCGATCATCTCAACCAATTTGCGGTCCGGAGACATGCCGGAGATAATCAAGCCGCGCTCCTTGAACATGTCACGGTAACGATTGTTCACTTCCCACCGATGACGATGGCGTTCCTTCACTTCGGAAGTCTGATAGATCTCTTCAGCGAGCGTGCCCGGTTCGATCTTGCAGGGGTACGCTCCCAGCCGCATCGTACCGCCTTTGTCGTCCTTGTCACGCTGATCTTTCATCAGATCGATCACCGGATTCTCGCAGCTCTCGTTGAACTCCGAGCTGTCCGCATCTTCGACACCACACACGTTCTTCGCGAACTCGATGACGGCGCTTTGAAGGCCGAGACAAATCCCAAGGTAAGGGACCTTGTTTTCGCGCGCGAAACGAACGGCTTCCAGCTTGCCGGCAATTCCCCGTTCTCCAAAACCACCCGGCACCAGGATACCGGCGACATCCCGGAGGTATTTGTCGGCACCGTAAGTTTCGATGTCTTCCGCATCGACCCATCGAATATTCACGTTAACGTCGTTGTGTATTCCGGCGTGTGTGAACGCTTCAATAATAGACTTGTACGCGTCGTTCAAGTGAACGTACTTGCCACACACGGCAATAGTAACGTCGGGCTCCGCGTCCTCCATGCGTTTCAACAGACGATCCCACTCGCCGAGGTCCGGCTCCGGGACATCCATCCGCAGTAGCTTCACGACGATGTCATCGAGCCGCTCTTTGTGAAAATGAATCGGCACCTGATAGATAGAGGATACATCCCGGGCTTCGATCACGGCTTCTTCTCGCACGTTACAGAAGAGCGCAAGCTTCTGACGAATGTCGGGGCTAAGCGGCACCTCGGTTCGGACGAGGAGAACATCGGGCTGGATACCGATCTCCCGCAGCTGGCGAACACTGTTCTGGGTAGGCTTGGTCTTGAGTTCCTTGGCCGCACGGATGTATGGCACAAGCGTCAAGTGGATGAAAAGCGTTTCGTCGACACCGAGCTCGAGCCTCATCTGTCGAATCGCCTCGAGAAATGGCTGGCTCTCGATATCGCCCGTGGTACCGCCGATTTCCGTGATGATCACGTCGGGGGGGGGGTCGGATTCGGCGACTTCCTTGATCCGGCGCTTGATTTCATCGGTAATGTGAGGAATCACCTGGACGGTTTTCCCCAGGTAGCCTCCCCGTCGTTCCCGATCGATGACGGCCTGGTAAATCTGACCCGTCGACACACTGTGTTTCTTCGTGAGATTTGAGTCGATGAAACGCTCGTAGTGTCCGAGATCGAGATCCGTTTCCGCTCCGTCTTCTGTGACGAAAACTTCGCCATGCTGAAACGGGCTCATCGTTCCCGGATCCACGTTGATGTACGGATCAAATTTTTGAATCGTTACCTTGAGCCCCCGCTGCTTGAGCAACAACCCAAGCGAAGCGCACGCGATACCTTTGCCGAGCGAAGAAACAACGCCACCGGTCACAAAGATAAACTTCAAGGTGTCCCCCTTGACTCAAAACGTTTGACTTAGCCTTGATCTCAACCTGACGCACATAAGTCTAAACAGACGCCAGCGCTTTTTCAACATTTTTTAAATCGCCCGGAACATCAACGCCAAGCGCCAAATACTCCGTCTGTATAACACGAATTGTCATGCTGTTTTCGAGCGCTCGAAGCTGCTCGAGATTCTCCGCCTCCTCGAGCGGTGTTCGTTGAGCGTCCGCAAAACGCAGGAGCGATGCACGTTTGAATCCGTAGATGCCAATGTGACGAAAACCGGCCAATCCGTCTCCGCCCGGCGCGTGCCCACAGGGTATGGCCGCCCGCGAAAAGTACAGCGCGTTACCGGAACGATCCGTTACCACTTTGACAACGTTCGTGTCGTTCATTTCCGCCGCACCTTCGATCGCGTGTGACGCAGTTACGATGTCAGCATCGGACCCGGCCAACTCGCGGATCATTTCTTCGAGGAGGCTAACCGGGAAAACCGGTTCGTCTCCCTGCAGATTGAAAACAAAGCTGTGTTTCAATCCGCGCGCCACTTCCGCCACGCGGTCCGTGCCGGTTGCATGATTGCCACTTGTCATGATGACGTCTCCACCAAACCCTCCGATCGCGTCCGCAATGTCCTTGTGATCCGTCGCGACAACAACCCGGTCGACGCCCGATACCTCGCGCGCGCGGCGGTATACCCACTCGATCAACGGTTTCCCGTTGACCACAGCCAGGGGCTTGCCGGGAAATCGCGTCGAGTGAAAACGCGCCGGTATCACGATGGCCACGCTCGAATCGTTCACGCGCACCTCGTCCGGGGGTCGTTCACACAAGAGTCTGTTCTAGGGGGAGAAGGAGAGACAGGTATCCGGCAAGGGAAGTTGACTTTGAAAGTCGCAGACGGCTCACGCCGTCTGAATGCTGACCCTTTTCTTGTTCTTTCCAAAGGATTCGAACCGGACAACTCCATCAATCTTTGCAAACAAGGTATCGTCTCTGCCGAGACCAACGTTTAGCCCCGGGTGGACCTTCGTGCCCCGCTGCCGCACCAGAATGCTGCCCGCGGAGACTCGCTCACCGGAGTAGTGCTTGACGCCGAGCCGTTGGGCACGGCTGTCGCGACCGTTCTTGATACTTCCTTGACCCTTTTTATGCGCCACTTACATCACCTCTACCTGGGGAGTGCCGTCACCCGGATATCCGTATAGTGCTGACGATGTCCCCGTTTCCTTCGGTAACCCTTGCGTTTCTTCTTCTTGAAAACAATAATTTTCGCACCCCGTCCGTGCTCAACCACTTCAGCAAGAACGGTCATGTCCTTTACATATGGGGTACCGACGTGGACCTTCTTTCCATCGTTCCACAGCAGCACCTTGTCCAGTTTGACCTTCGCGCCCACCTCCGCCTCGAGCTTCGGAACACGGTAGAGGCCGTCGGCGGTCACCTTGCACTGGGCGCCGGATACATCAACGATCGCGTAATTTTCCATAATTCCTTAATCCATTGAAAATCTTACAAATAACCTTTCTTTAATACAAAAATTCGATCCCATTGTCAAGACAGTTCTTGGACGAGGTCACGGAAGGAAGACAGGGAAACGACCTTGAAATCCTCCCTGTGGAGCCTCGGATCGTCCTGCAGCTCGATCTTGAGCCGGTACTGGCGCTCCATGATATCGAAAATCCCTCGCCGCTCCTCCTCCAGGAAGAGCGCAAGTGATGAATTGACACGGAGCTGGATCCGCCGCTCGCGGGTCCGGGTCCCGACTCGCCGGATCCACTGCTCGATCTTGTTGGCGAGCGAGTCGTACGAGAGCACTTTGCCGGTTCCCTTGCAGTACGGACACTCGTCGCTATAGAAGTGGAGCAGGCTCGGGCGAACTCGCTTGCGGCTGATCTCAACAAGTCCGAGATCGCTGATGGCGAACGCTTTCGACCGCGACTTATCCTTGCGAAGGTAGTGCCGGAGCTCGGCCAACACCTTGCGCTTGTTCGCATCTTTTTCCATATCGATGAAGTCGATCACAATGATACCGCCGATATCCCGGAGTCGGAGCTGGCGCGGAATCTCGCGCGCGGCGAGCATGTTCGTCTCGAAAATCGTCTCTTCCTGATCCTTCTTGCCGACAAACCGCCCCGTGTTAACGTCGACAGCCACCAGCGCCTCCGTCGGATCGATCGTGATGTACCCGCCTTTCTTGAGCCAGATTTTGCGGTCGAGTGTTTTCTCGATTTCCCTCTCGATCCGAAACTTGTCGAAGATCGGCGTCTTATCACGATACATCTTTACTCGCGAGGCGAGATTCGGGCTGAACGTTTTCAGATACTTGATGAGCTTCTTGTGTTCACGCTCATTGTCGATGAGGATCCGGTCGACATTGTCCGTCATAACGTCCCTGACCATTCCGATGAGCAGCTCAACTTCTTCGTGAATGAGCTTCGGTGCCTCGACGTTCTCCGATTCCTGCTTGAGGTCCTGCCAGAGTTTGTCGAGGTAATCAATATCGGCTTGGATCTGCTTCGCATCGACACCGACGCAAGCCGTCCTGGCGATGATGGCTGAGTTCGCCGGCTTCTTACGGGCGATCAGGTTTTTCAGACGTGAGCGCTCCTGGCGCGACTCGATTTTCCGGGATACTCCGAGATAGTTGACACCCGGCAGGTAGACCACGAAGCGGCCCGGCAGCGAAATCTGCGACGAGAGCCTCGGACCCTTGGTGCCGATAGCTTCCTTCGTCACCTGAACCAGGACTTCCTGGCCCTTCTGGAGCACTTTCTCGATCGGCGGGATGTTGGCGCGGTCCCCTTTCTGGGAACGATGGCCCCTCCGCCGCGGCGTTTCCACCATGTCGAACTCTTGAAACTTGTCCAGTGAGCCGGCGAGGTCGCTGCCGTGGAGAAAACCGGCTTTTTCGTAACCGATATCCACGAATGCGGCTTGAATCCCCGGCAGGATCGCGTTGACCCGCCCAAGGTACACGTCGCCGACAAGCCGGCGTGTGTGCTCTCGCTCGACGAGGAAATCGACAAGATCTCCGTCTTCGAGCATCGCGACCCGGATTTCACGGGACGTGATGTTGATAATAATTTCTTTCATAACGCTGTTTGCACTACTCCTTTATTGATCGGCGAGCACAGGTCTCCTCCGCGCTTGACGTAGAGAGCCTTTCGCTTTGTCCGGACGGGCGTCTCCAGATCGTTGGGATCGCCCACGTAAGGTTCGAGCAGATCTTCGGGGAAAATACTCTTCCCTCCCCGCATCGAGCTCAGATAGTCTATCCGGATCTCACCATCTTGTTCGTAAACATCGAGCTCGATCAGCGAAACCGGATGCCCGCCATCGGACGTCCCGACCTGCCACACATCCAGTTGCTCGATGGCCGATCTCATTAGCTCGCTCATCGGGGCATCGTCGCTTGTCGATTCTCGTAGAAAACTATCCCACCGGGAATTTTTCCCCGCAGCGAGACTGCTCTTGTGGATCCGCAGTTCGTATCGGGCGGCGCTCACGTCGGCTGTGAGTTTGGGAACCCCGTCGCTTACCTCCACCGTCCGCTTGATACGCAGACCGCCGGGAAGCGATGGGTTGCACCGGGCGCCAAAGTCGTTTACAGGTTCGCTGAGCTGGACATCCATATACTCTTCGTCACCTTCCCAGCCGGTTCGCAACGAGGGACCGAATGAAAGACGCGGGTGCGGGTTAAACCCTTGCGAAAAACAGACGGGGATCTGGCTGGCCGCGAAAGTGCGGCGAAAGCCGCGCATGATGTCGCGGTGGGAACAGAATCGTATGGAATCCACTTTTTCGTACTGGATTCGTAAACGAACCATACGGATCGATACCAGACTATGTAGAGGATTTTGTAACGTCGTCGCAGGCGTTTCACGGGCCGTCACACGCGACGGCTGATGGCCTATCCTCGGCAGAGAATCTCTATCCTAGGACTCCACGAAGCTGTCTTCAAAAACAGACTTCCGAAACGCCGTCGAAAGCGGGACCTTGTAGTCACCACTGAAACACGCGTAGCAAAAGTGATCCGGATCGTCCACAACGGATCTCAAGTCATCCATCGTAAGATACTCGAGACTGTCCACGTTGAGATACTCACGAATCTGGTCAATCGAGTGAGACGAAGCGACCAACTCACTACGCTCGGGAATGTCGATCCCGTAAAAACAGGGGTATTGAACAGGGGGAGAACTTATACGCAGGTGCACCTCTTTTACACCTGCATGTCTTAGCATCTTAACCAGTTTCTTCATTGTGGATCCCCGCACGATGGAATCATCAACCACCGCCACCCGCTTGCCTTCGAGTATTCCGCGCACCGGGTTGAATTTCACACGGACATCCCCGTCTCGCTGGGACTGGTCCGGTTGGATAAACGTGCGACCCACATAATGATTTCTGATGAGCCCCAGCTCAAAAGGAATCCCCGATTCCCGGGCAAATCCCAGAGTTGACGTGTTACTCGAGTCCGGCACCGCAATCACCACATCCGCGTCGACCGGATGGTTCCGCGCCAACGCAACTCCCAGTTTTCGCCGGATCTTGTCCACGTTCTCACCAAAAATCTTACTGTCCGGGCGAGAGAAATAAATGAACTCGAAGATGCACTTCGCCTGGTCAGTGGATTCCTCAGCCGTGATGGACGTTATCCCCCGCTCGTCGACGACAACGAGCTCCCCTGGTTCAACGTCCCTTATGTACTCGGCTCCAAGAATGTCCAGCGCGCAGGTTTCGCTGGTCATAATCGTACTGTTTCCCAGTCGGCCCAGACACAACGGCCGGAAACCGAAAGGATCTCGCACTCCGATGAGCCTGTCCTTCGTCATCAGGAGCAACGAATAGGCGCCTTCTACCTGCGTTACGGCGTCGATTATCATGTCCTCCAGCCGGCTCTTCCGGCTGCGGGCAATCAGATGAAGAATAACCTCGCTGTCGGCGGTCGTCGCAAAGATCGAACCACTTTGTTCCATATTCTTGCGTAATTCTATTGCATTGACCAAGTTACCGTTGTGCGCGAGACCAATCACACCGGCTTTGGTCTTAACCGTCAACGGTTGGATATTGGCCACCCGCGCCTGGCCGGTAGTCGAGTACCGGTTATGGCCCATCGCGAGCGTACCTTCCAGACGCCGCAGATTGTCTTCGTCGAAGACCTGGGATACGAGTCCCATACCGCGGCGCTCGTAGAACTTCTCCCCGTTCGTCGAAACGATCCCGGCGCTTTCCTGTCCTCTGTGCTGCAGGGCGTAAAGCCCCAGAAACGTCGAGTCAGCTGCGCGCGGATGATTGTAGATACCGAACACACCGCAGTATTCGTGGAGCGATTCCGTCATGATGCGTCCATGGTTTGCTGTGACAGGATTTTCAACCCCTGGCTGTTGGGGTTGAGAAGAAGACCACGGTCTCTGCTCTGAGTCACGGTGATATTCCTGGCGATCTCCGTCGCCTCACCTTCCGACCCGGCACGCAGTGCCAAGTACCAGCACGTGCCCAACGCCGAAACCTCGACGGTCGCCGCGAGCTCCGACTCCAGATACCGTGAAAGTCGCTCCTTCGTGGCGGGATCGAGGTCTTCAATCAAAACATCCGTCCGGAAAACCGGAACACTATTCAACATAGCGCGATCCGGCGCTTTATTTCCATCGAAATCTTCGCAGCGAATGCGCGCCGTCACCTCGGCCGCGAGGCGCCGGATGTTCTCGGCGAGCGGCATGCCGTCGATGACGTGCCCGCCCTTCCACGAGATGTCCAGCAAGTAGTTGTGTTTGTTGCGATTATAGAACCGTCCCTGTCCGGCGAAGAGCCGTTTCACCTCCTCGGCCGATCTGGCGGGGTCGTCAGACTCGACGGCGAACTCGTAGACGTCGAACCTGCAGAGGCCCAGCAGGTTACGGCCGTGGCCCATCGTGTCGACCAGCGTGAGCCAGGCGGTGCTCGCCACGAGATCCGTACCCTTGAGGGATACCCAGAGCGATACACGCAAGGTCACAGACTCAACCCCTTTCGCAGCGACTCGAAAAAGCCAAGGCCGGGCCCGGGGCGGTAGATGTCTTTCGTACCGGCGGCCAAGCGCCTCTCGGCCCATACCCCACCCGCCCCCGGCGATACCTGGTGCAACCACGACGCGCGTTCGGGGTGCGGCATTATCGCGAGTACGTTCCCCGCGCGGTTGGTCACGCCCGCGATCGACAACATCGAACCGTTCGGATTTTCCGGAAAATCGCGGGCCACCTCACCATCGATCGTCGCATAGTTCACCGCTACCGAATCGCCGCGCTCGAGGTGCGCCGCCGTGTCCTCGGACATCGTCACGAACCGGCCCTCGCCGTGCGCCATCGGGATCGGCACCGTCCCGGAGTCCGTATCCCAGTCGTTGAAAAACTCAGTGAAAATACAGGAGGCAGGCCCTTTCTTCAGGCGCACCCAGCGGCAGAGATACCCATCGCGGTCCGGCATGTCGTTCGGCGCCAGACTCAAGTCAATCCCGCCGGGACGAAAACCCGTTACCGCGCCGGACTCGACGAGTATCTGAGCGCCGTTGCAGATCCCCATGACCGGCACCCCGCGCTCCGCCGCCTCGACGACGGCATCCATGATCTTGTCCTTCGCGGCCACGACGCCCGCGCGAATGCGATCCTGATACGACCACCCACCTGGAATGACGATCGCGGCCGCATCCCTGAGCGCATCCGCTTCGATGTTCCATCGCACGATTCGTCCCGTCAACCCGACAGCTTCGAGCACACGAACCGTTTCGTACTCGCAGTTCACTCCGGGAAACTGTATGACAAGCACTTCGTTTTTCATGGTTTCATCACGGTGTTACGCAAACAGCTGGTTAAATTTTCCTTCGAAGGCAGCTGCCCGAAGCTCCGAGAGCGGCACGTCCAGCTCATCGTCTGTCAGCCCGACCGTGAGTTTCGACTCGGAGGTTGTCCGGCCGAGAAAATGCCACGGCGCCCCGTTCTTGTTCGCCATCTCCTTGAAGGCCTGAAAAGTGCTGTCGGGGATCTCAACGACGATGCCGCCGTACTCGCTGAACACATGCACGTCGGTCGATGCGCCGGCCGAAACGGCATTGATGTCACAACCGATGTCGTTCGGTGTGCTCTCGAACATCATTTCCGATAACGTAACGAGAAGACCGCCGTGCCCGATGTCGTGCGCCGCGGTGACCATCCGCTTCTCGAAACCGGCGAGCAACGTTTTGAGTATCGCGGTTTCAAACTCAAACGCCGCCCGTGGAGCTTTGTCTCTACCGGTCATCCCGAACTGTTTCACGTATTCGCTGCCTGCCATGAGATCGTGCAGCGTCCCAAGAAGCACGATTGTCGACTCGCTTTTTTTGAAACCCATGGTCTGTGCCACGCTCGCGTCCTCCAGCCGTCCGGCACAAGCGACGATCGGCGTCGGCGCGATCGGCGCTCCCTTTTCGCTCTGGTTATAAAAAGATACGTTTCCGGAAACCACGGGAATCCCTCCGTCGGGGCCATCACGAAGCACGAGTCCCCTGCACGCGTCACCGATGCCGCGAACCGCCTCGCAAAACTCCGAGAACACTTCCGGGTCTTCCGGGTCACCAAAATTCAAGCAGTCCGTTACGGCCAGAGGCAATGCGCCGACACACGCAACGTTACGCACGGCTTCGACGACCGCCCAGGCACCGCCGAGGTATGGATCGACCAACCCGAGCATGGAGTTCCCGCCAATACCGAGTGCGACACCCACCGGCTCACCCGGCATGAACATCGCCACCGCCGCATCCGCCTCACCGGGGCGGATCACCGCGCGCGCCTGAACTTCCGAGTCGTAATGCTGATACAGAATGGCCTTGTCGGCGATATTGAAGGACCCGAGTAGTGAGAGCAGTGCCTGTCTCGGACTCGGGCTCCGGCCATTCTTAGCGGCAACCGACCGGGGTTTTCCTTTTCGCTTCTCGCGCGTGTACTCGATCCCTGTTGTGATCGCATCGATTCCTGCGTCGCAAACCAGTTCTCTGTTGCGGGAAAGCTTGAACCGCTTTTCATCCGTCGTGTGCCCGATGACGTACGCGCCGGCTCCGCTGTAGATATGAGGAAGATCGAATTCGCGATTGTAGACGTTGAGAACGAACTCCGTAAAATGATCCGGAACGAACATTACGTAACGTTCCTGTGTTTCGGAACACGCGATCACCTGCGCGGACAGGTTGTCGGGAAATTTGTTCACCGCGTCGAGGTCGATGTCCGCACCAACCCCGCCGGCCTCAGCCATTTCGGACACGGCACAGCTGATCCCGCCGGCGCCCAGGTCTTTGAAGCCGATCGGCACCCTTTTCCGTTTCACCTCCGCAAGCACCACCCTGGTTGCCTCGGCGAGCACGCGCTTC
>JAPUJU010000257.1 GCA_027296025.1 bacterium | reverse complement strand
CTGGCGGCTCAACAAAGAAGGTCACGAGAGCTATCTGAAAAAGCTCGGGCTCTAGCCTCCCGCCGCGCGGGTGGCGCCGATGGGGCCCCCCGCCGCGTGCAGCTTTGCGAGCACGGGGGGGGTAATCGGTGACAGGATCCGCGCTGCTGCGGAGCTCGCGGGCAGGACGGCGCTGCTGCGACTAACACTTAGTGAAGGAACTTCCGGGACACGACGCTAGTTCATTACGCGGCGCGCACCCGCGAACCGCCAGTGAAAGTAGTCCTGGGTGAGTGTATCGACGCGGACGCGCCTGGCGGTCGTTGAGGCGTGAATGAACTTGCCATCACCCACATAGATTCCAACGTGACCGACCGGCCAGCGCCCGGACGTCTTGAAAAACACGAGGTCGCCCTCGATTAAATCGGTGCGCTGCACGGCTGCCCCGATTTTGACTTGTTCGCGAACCGTGCGTGGAAGCTCAACGTTGAACCTGTCATAGACCGAGTAGACAAGTCCGGAGCAATCCAGTCCTTTGCGGCTCGTGCCGCCATACTGGTATGGTGCTCCCATGTAGGTGCGCGCGTAGTCGATGATGTCGGCAGGGGTGGGCTCTTTCGGCTCCGGAGATGCTTGCGGGGACGTGGGAGGTGGCGCGCTCGAGCAGGATGCGAGGAGCGCGACGGCCAGCATGCCGAAGAGCTGCGCAGAGAAAAAGGACCTCAGCGATGCAGAATAAACCCGAATGTTGCGTTCCACGATGGCCTCTTGTTTGCATGGCTTCAGGGGGCGTTACGGGCGGAATCTCGCAAGTATTGTGCCTCCGGCCCGCCCCTCGGCCACAGAGGTTGACAGAACGGAACCCAACCCCTTATAGGTCAGAAGACGCGACCGTACCCGTAAGAGGGAGCCCTTTCATGAATTATTCCATCGACCGTGCCGCCGTCATCGGCGCCGGCGTCATGGGTGCCAGCCTTGCGGCGCACCTCGCCAACGCTGGAATTCCAACGCTGCTTCTCGATATCGTTCCACCCGATGGCGCGTCCGTCGACGGCGACCCCGAGTCGCGCGCATACCGGGACGCCTTTGCACGGGGCGGATTGAAGAGCGCACTGAAAGCAAGTCCCGCTGCGTTCTACATAAAGGAAACTGCGGCCCTCGTCGAGACAGGGAATGTTGAAGACGATCTTGAAAAACTGCGTAACGTCGACTGGGTTCTCGAAGCGGTCACGGAGAAACTCGATATCAAAGAGTCGCTCTTCGAGCGAATCGTAGGTTACCTCAACCCGACCGCGATTCTCACATCGAACACATCCGGGCTGTCCGTCGAATCGATGGCGGCGATCCTGCCTGACGATCTCAAGAAACGTTTTCTCGTCACCCATTTCTTTAACCCACCGCGGTACATGCGACTTCTTGAAATTGTGCCGAACAGCGTGACGGACCGCGCCGTCACGGAATTCATGGCAGACTTCGGCGAAGACGTTCTGGGCAAGGGCATCGTCTACGCGAAGGACACGCCGAACTTCATCGCCAACCGCATCGGAGTGTTTTCGATTATTTCGGTGTACCGTACAATGATCGAGCGCGGCTACACGGTAGAAGAAGTCGATCTCCTGACGGGCCCGCTCATCGGACGGCCGAAGAGCGCGTCGCTCCGTACGACTGACCTCGTCGGCCTGGATACGCTGGCGCACACATGCGATACCGTCTACGACCGGGCGCCCAACGACGAGCAGCGAGAGTTTTTCAAACTGCCCGAATTCGTCGAGCGAATGATCAAAGAGAATCGCATCGGAGAAAAGGCGGGGCAAGGATTCTACAAGAAGACGAAGAAAGACGGCAAAACGGAAATCCTGAGCCTCGACCTCAAGACGTTCGACTATCGCCCGAAGAAACGACCGGCGTTTCCGTCCGTTGATCTCGCCCAGAACATGGAGAGTGCGAGCGAGCGAATCGCCGCGCTGATGGCTGCAGAAGACCGCGCGGGTGAGTTTCTGTGGCGGACGTTGTCGGAGGCGCTTGTGTATTCAGCGCACCGTATCGGTGAGATTGCGGACGACATCGTTCAGATAGACAACGCGATGAAATGGGGTTTTAACTGGGAGATGGGCCCCTTCGAGCTGTGGGACGCGATGGGCGTCGAACGCGTTGCAAAACGTCTGGGCAAAGAGGGCCGGGAAATTCCGAAAGTGGTCGAAGCGGTTCTGGAGACGAAAAGCAAATCCTTTTACGAAGAAGACGAGAAAAGCCGCCGCTTCTTCATCGGCGAGGGCAGGCACGAGAGTGTTCGCGAACCCGCGAACACGATCAGTCTCGCGCGCCTGAAGAAACAGAACAAGGTCGTGAAGAAAAACGCCGGTGCGAGTCTTATCGACATGGGCGACGGGATACTCTGCCTCGAGTTTCATTCGAAGATGAACGCGATCGGGGCGGACATCATGCAGATGGTAACGGCGGCTGTCAATGAGACGGAAGCAAACTACGAAGGCCTGGTGGTCGGTAACGAGGGGACGAACTTTTGCGTCGGTGCGAACCTGATGCTGCTTCTCTTTGAAGCGCAGGAGGAGAACTGGGAAGATATCGATCTGGTCATTCGCTCCTTTCAGAAAATGACGATGTCGCTGAAGTACTGCAAGCGCCCTGTCGTTGCGGCGCCGTTCGGTATGGCGCTCGGAGGAGGCTGTGAGGTTGTACTCGGCGCGGGACACGCCTACGCATCGGCGGAGACATACCTCGGGCTCGTCGAGATGGGCGTCGGATTGATTCCGGCCGGTGGCGGTTGCAAGGAGCTCCTGATTCGTAATCTCGAGGGCGTGCCGAGAGTGGAGGGTGTAGACCTTTTTCCATTTGTTCGCGCCGCGTTCGAGACAATCGGGTTTGTAAGGGTTGCGACGAGTGCCGAAGAGGCGAAGCAGCTTCGGCTGTTACGGGCGGAGGACGGCGTGTCGATGAATCCCGCGCGCGTGCTTCACTACGCGAAGGCGAAGGCGAAAGGACTGGCGTCACAGGGGTATCGTCGCCCGAGTCGTGCGATTCAGATTCCCGTCGTTGGTGAGAGCGGAATCGCGTCCATCAAAGCGCACCTCTATATGTTGCGCGAAGGAAATTTCATCAGTGAGTACGACGCCTACCTCGGCGAGACGCTCGCGACGATTCTGTGTGGGGGGCGGGTCCGGACGGGCACCATGGTGAGTGAGCAATACCTGCTCGACCTCGAGCGGGAGGTTTTCCTCGGGCTCTGCGGCCAGCGCAAGACGCTGGAACGAATTCAGCATATGCTCAAGAAAGGCAAACCACTTCGGAATTAGATGGATATATTAGTAATGAGACGGTTTCTCGGCTCACTAAATTCAAAATGGGCAGTTCCATGAGTGACGCATACATCATTTCGGCGGTGCGAACCCCTGTCGGCAAAGCATTTAAGGGTGCCCTCCAGGCGACGCGACCGGATGAACTGGCGGCCCTGGCCATCCAGGAGGCGGTGGCGCGCGTCGACGGCCTGGACCCGAATGAGATCACGGACGTGGTCATGGGCTGTGCTATGCCTGAGGCGGAGCAGGGTCTCAATGTGGCCCGGATGGCCGGCCTGCAAGCCGGGCTTCCGAAAGAAACCTCCGGAATGACACTGAACCGCTTCTGTGCGTCGGGCCTCGAAGCGATCAACTACGCGGCCTCGCGCATCCGTCTCGGGGAATCGGACCTCATGGTTGCCGGGGGCGTCGAGTCGATGAGCCTCGTGCCGATGGGCGGCAACAAGGTGGCCCCGAATTTTCAGATCGTCGAGAGTCATCCCGAGTACTACATCAGCATGGGCCTCACCGCAGAGCGCGTCGCGGAAAAGTTTGGGGTCACACGCGAAGCGCAGGACCAGTTTGCACTGGAGAGTCATCAGAAGGCACTCACCGCGATCCAGGGGGGAAATTTCAAGGACGAGATCGTGCCGGTGCACGTGCGAACGCCTGTGATCGACGAGCGCGGCAAAGTCCAGATTCAGGAGTCGGTATTCGAGGTGGACGAAGGAGCACGGGCGGATACTTCGCTCGAAGCGCTCTCGAAACTGAAGCCCGTCTTCAAGGTGGACGGCACCGTCACTGCCGGCACGTCGTCGCAGATGAGTGATGGAGCGAGCGCGCTTGTTGTCGCCAGCGAGGCGATGGTGAAGAAGCTGGGCGTGACACCGCTCGGCCGTTTTGTCGGCTACGCGACGGCCGGTGTCGAGCCCGAACTCATGGGGATTGGCCCCGCGTTTGCAGTGCCGAAAGTTCTCGACCTCACGGGCCTCAAACTGAAGGACATCGCCGTGGTCGAGCTCAACGAAGCCTTCGCAGCACAAAGCTTGTATGTTATTGAAAAACTTGGACTCTCAGGTGATATCGTCAACGTGAACGGCGGAGCAATCGCCCTTGGCCATCCACTCGGGTGTACGGGGGCCAAGTTGACGTGCACGATCCTGAACGAACTGAAACGCCGGAAAGAGAAGTATGGCCTGGTAACGATGTGCGTGGGCGGGGGCATGGGGGCCGCCGGTATCATCGAGAGCATTCATTAAGAGCGGTTGAAAAGGAGCGATGACGATGGCAATCGACGTATCGAAAAAAGGTGGCAGCTTCCTGATCGCGGAAACGGATCCCGAGGAAGTGTTCATACCCGAGGACTTCAGCGAAGAGCAGAAAATGTTTGCCAAAACCGCCGAGGACTTTGTCTTCAATGAAGTCATTGCCAATATAAAGAAGACCGAGGCCAAGGAAGAGGGCGCCATGGTCGGGCTGCTCAAAAAGGCCGGTGAGCTTGGCCTCCTCATGATCGACATTCCGGAAAAGTATGGTGGCCTCGAGCTCGACAAGGCGACATCGATGCTCGTCGCGGAAGTCATCTCGAAGGGCGGGGCGTTCGCGACAACATTCGGCGGCCACACCGGGATCGGGACGTTACCGATCGTGTTCTTCGGTACTGAGGAACAGAAGCAAAAGTACCTGCCCAGGCTCGCGACGGGAGAGATCGTCAGCGCCTACGCGTTGACCGAAGCAGGAAGCGGTTCCGATGCCCTGGCGGCTAAGGCACGCGCCGAACTGACCGAGGATGGCAAGCACTACGTATTGAATGGCGAGAAGACGTTCATCTCAAACGGGGGCTTCGCGGACGTGTTCATTGTGTTCGCCAAAATCAACAGCGAAGACTTCTCCTGTTTTATCGTCGACCGCGATCTCAAGGGAGTGAGCATCGGCGCCGAGGAGAAGAAGATGGGTATTCGGGGCTCCTCGACGGTTCAGTTCATTCTCGAGAACGTGAAAGT
This sequence comes from bacterium, assembly GCA_027296025.1. GTDB lineage: Bacteria > Krumholzibacteriota > Krumholzibacteriia > WVZY01 > WVZY01 > JAPUJU01. The sequence goes on along the minus strand of JAPUJU010000257.1, from coordinate 2,599 downwards.
GCCGGTAGAGAACCTCCTTGGCGAGCAAGGCAAAGGTCACCGGATTGCGTTCAACATTTTGAACGTCGGCCGCTTCAAGCTCGGTGTCGGCTGCGTGGGCGGAGCGAAACTCGCGTTCGACGACACGATGAAATACTGCAAAGACCGCCACCAGTTCGGTCAGCCGATCATCTCGTTCGGGATGATGAAGAACAAAGTCGCCAACATGGCGACGAACATTTACGTCGTCGAAAGCATGTCGTACCGAACCGCGGGACTACTCGACGAAGTACTCTCGTCGATCGATAAGGAATCGGCGGAGGCGGCGAACCTCATCATGAAGGGGATTCACGAGTACGTCACGGAGTGTTCGATTCTCAAGGTTAAGGGCAGCGAGATGCTCGACTACGTCGTCGACGAGGCCGTGCAGATGTACGGTGGATACGGGTACATCGAAGATTATCCCGTCGAGCGCTACTACCGCGATTCGAGGGTCGCGCGCATCTACGAGGGAACGAACGAGATCAACCGCATGCTCATCACAGGCATGCTCATCCGGAAGGCCATGAAAGGTGAACTGCCACTCATGGAAGCGGCGAAGAGACTCCAGGGCGAGCTCATGGAAATGCCGTCGACGGATGACTCGGACAATGACGGGCTCCTCGCCGAAGAAATGAAAATCATCCGCAACGTGAAAAAAGTAGGTCTGTTAACGACAGGGCTTGCGTTCCAGAAGTTTACGACGTCGCTCGATCAGCAGCAGGGTGTACTGGGGGGAATCGCGGACATCGTCATCGAAGGCTACAGTATGGAGTCCGCGATGCTGCGCACGCAGAAGATCGCCGCGAAGGGTGAGGCGGAAGCCGCAACCGTGATCAATATGACACGGCTCTATGTCTATGAGACGATAGGGAAGGTCGACCTGTGGGCCCGTGAGCTGCTCGCGGCCTGCGCGGAAGGGGACGAGCTTCGAACGATGCTCGCCGCGCTCCGGCGGCTGACGCGGCATACGCCGATCGATACGCTGGGGCTCCGGCAGGAGATCGCCGACACCTTCATCGACAAAGACAAGTACGAACTGTAGACCGCGCTTTATTTCAACAGAACCATCTTTCGTGTCTTCGTGAATCCCGGTGTCACGAGTTTGTAGAAATACACACCGCTCGCGACTTCCTGGCCCGCTTCGGAATCTCCGTGCCACACGACGGTATGAAGCCCGTCTTGCATGGGCTCTCGCACGTCATCCACCAGTGTTCGAACCAGCTGACCGGCCACGTTGTAAACACTCAGCGTCACATGGCCACGCTCGCGCATGTTGTATCGAATCGTCGTCGTCGGGTTGAACGGATTCGGGTAATTTGCCTTCAGCACGTTGCGCCCGACCACGGGCTCGTCCGGAACCGCTGTTGGATTTGGGAACTCGTTCCTCAGAAAGTTGATAATGTCGGCCAGGTGTTCCACTCGCGCGGTTGGAAAACCGACGTCCTTGTCGCGGATATAGGTGTAGCTGAATCCGGACAGAATCACACGCGCGGTGTCGCCGATCGCGTTCTCGGTGGTCTGGCTGATCATGTACGAGCGCCCGCTGGAGGGGTTGATGAACTCCGCCTGCCCCTGCAGGGGGTTCAGGAGATCGAAGTCGTTGATTGCCGGACACCCGCCGTAAGCGATGAGCGAGTCCGGGACCCCCAGGTGAGTGAAGTTTGGACCGACGGCGACGAGGCACGGGGAGATCGGCTCACCGGAGGCCACATGGTCGCCCTGCGACGATCCTGCAAGCGCGAAGTCCATGTAGGTGGTACGGAACTGAATCGCCGACGCACCAATAAGGGTGATCCAGTTTTGAGCAAGGTCATCCCCGCTGAAGTAGATACCCTTATTGTTCGTTCCCTGATCAACAAAGTTGAACAGAGGCGTCCAGTCGTCGGACTTGTCTGAGCTGGAACCACCGTTCGGGACACCACCGTCACAAACAAGACCCCTGGAGAGGTTCGCCGTACACCAGAAGATCTTCTGGTAGCAATCCAGCTGATTAGCCGCGTTCACAAGACGCGAACCCAGACTGTTCCCCACGTTGGAGGACGGTCCGTTGACGTCATAGCGATCGACTTTGCCGAGAAGGCCGAGCACGTCAAACGCAGTGTCGAAGAACAGCTGCGGAGGACCTGCACGGTCATCAGCGTCATCCACGTAAAGGATGTCGCCACCGGCTTTCCAACCACCGCCCGGCAGAATCTGAAATTCCAGCGGGCTGCTCAACGCTTCCCAAAGGTCGTCGGTCGTGAAGCTCAGGCCCGCACCGTTGAGCCGCCGCGAGAAGTAGTTAGAGTTTCCGGCGTTATCTGTTGCACAGAAAATGTAACAGATCGTGTCGCACGGCTCGAAGACGTTGTCGTTGAGGTCGAAACAGCGTGTCTTCGCCTCGTTGACAATACCGCCGCCACCGATGTAGACCGTGTCCATGCGGAATTGGTACCAGGTGACACCGTCGTGCACGAGGCTGTCGACAAGCGGGTACCGCTTGCCGAGAGCAGCGCCCTGCGGCGGCACCCGGATATCCGGGGACTCAAGCTCCGGACCCGATTTGCCTGGCTGACCCTGCGGCCAGACTGCGACGTAG
>JAPUJU010000256.1 GCA_027296025.1 bacterium | reverse complement strand
CATCACGTACGAGATGATGTCGAAGATGAAAGAGAAAGCGATTGTCGGTAACATTGGCCACTTCGACAATGAAATCGATGTCGCGGGTCTGAAGAAAAACGGAGTCGAGTGCCGTAACATCAAACCGCAGTACGACCGGTGGATTTTCCCGAATGGCCGGAGCATCCTTATGCTCGCCGAGGGCCGTCTGCTGAACCTGGGGTGCGCGACGGGACACCCGAGTTTCGTGATGTCGGCGTCATTCTCGAACCAGGTGCTCGCGCAGATCGAGCTGGCTCAGAACGGCGACAAGTACGACAAGCAGGTGTACCGCCTGCCGAAGAAGCTCGATGAAGAGGTTGCAAGACTTCATCTGAACCACCTCGGTGTGAAGCTGACGACGCTCACGAAGGAACAGGCCGACTACACCGGAATTCCAGTGGACGGACCGTACAAGCCTGATCATTACAGCTACTAACGTGATTAAAGGAGGAGAGCAAATGAAGATTCTAATTACAGGTGCCAGCAGTGGGTTTGGCTCGCTTTTCACGAAAACATTGATCGACAAGGGGCACACTGTCGTGGCGTCGATGCGCGGTGTGGGCGGCAAGAACAAGGAAGCCGCGGCGGCCGCAAAGGCAAAGGGCGCCCACGTCGTGGAGATCGACGTGACGGATGAGGATAGCGTCAACAAAGGCGTAGCCGCTGCGCTGGATGCGGTCGGAGGACTGGACGTCGTGATCAATAACGCCGGCGTCGGCGTTATCGGTCTGCAGGAGACGTTTACCGCGGACGACTGGAAGAAGCAATTCGATGTAAACGTGTTCGGTGTGCAGCGCGTCAATCGGGCAGTGCTTCCCCATCTGCGTGAACAGGGCTCCGGATTGCTCGTGCAGATCTCGAGCCTTCTGGGCCGAATGGTGTTCCCGTTTCTCGGTCCATACAACGCCTCCAAGTTCGCGGTCGAGGCGCTTGCCGAAAACTACCGCGTCGAGCTCTCCGCGTTCGGCGTCGATTCGATCATCGTCGAGCCGGGCGGATACGGCACGGACTTCCAGGGAAGTCTTGTACCTGCCTCTGATGAGCAGCGCGCGAAGAGTTACGGCGATTTTGCCCATGCACCGCAGCAGATGATGAGCTCGTTTGACGAAAGCCTGCGAGCGGAAGGAGCACCGGACCCGCAGCGCGTCGCGGACGCGGTCGCCGAACTGATCGACACGCCGGCCGGCCAGCGGCCGTTTCGCACGGTCGTGGACGACATGGGGATGGCCGAGGCGGTTCAGCAGTTGAACGCCGCCAGTGAAAAGGTCACCGAGAGCATTTACGGCGCTTTCGAGATGAGCGATATGCTGAAGCTCAAAGTGTAATCGTCACTTCAGTGAAGCACAGCAACACGGACGGTGGGTCTCCCACTCTGGGCGCCCTTGCGTGGTGGTCGAGTCATCCGTAGACTGCCCACCTCTTGCTATGCATTAAAGCATCCCATATTATCGTACGACACATCGACAGCAATTCTGCCGGTACGTGACGGCGCGAAAGGAAAAAGCAAGTGTCAGACCTCAAGACAAAGAAGACCAACGCCAGCGTGAAAGAGTTCCTCGATTCGGTAAAAGATGAACAGCAGCGCAAGGAGAGCTTCATCGTTCTAGACATGATGAAGAAAATCACGGGCACGAGGCCGACCATGTGGGGGACGAGCATCGTTGGCTTCGGCAAGTATCACTACAAATACGATAGCGGACGGGAAGGGGACTGGTTTCAGACGGGTTTTTCACCGCGGAAACAGGCTCTTACCTTGTATATCATGGCTGGTTTCAGCAGATACGATGCGCTCCTCAAGAAGCTCGGAAAGTTCAAGACCGGCAAGTCCTGCCTGTATATCAAAAAGCTCGACGATGTGGATCAGAGGGTACTGAAAGAGCTCATAAAGAAGTCGGTCGACCATATCGCGAAATCGACCGGATAGAAAGCGTATTGGCGTGAATGTGAATCTTGATGTCCATTCGCAAAAACGGGCCCCGACCGCATTGCGGTGGGGCCCGTTTTCTGTCGTCAGAATTGGATGGGCTTAGAAAAACGGGAGGGTAACGCCGAGATTGAGTCCGATCCCACTCGCGTCTACTTTTAGCGTGCTGATCTCCGTTTCAACGAAGGTATACTTGAGTTCGCCAAAAACGCCAAGGTCCGCAAGCGCAACGCTTGCGCCGCCGAAGATAAACCCGCCGAGCGAATTATCGATATCGCTATCGAAAACGTAGTACCCGATACCCAGGCCGGCGTAGAAAAGACCCAGCTTCGCGTAGCCCGCGGCCTCGAACGGGAACATGTTCACGCTCTCGCCGCCATCAACGTCAAAGTTGATCCAGGAAACCCTAACATCCGCGCCGACGAGAGGAATAATTTGAATCTGGTGATTGGCTCCGAGTCCGAATCCGTTGTCGATGTCGTTGCTATTCCACCACGAACCGAATACGCCAATGCTGTGAGCCTTCGGAGTGAACGAAACAAGCGTGACCAGCGCCAGCCCGAGGGCGAGTGCCTTTTTCATCGTGACCTCCAGAGTGAGTTGCTCTTACCACGTGACATACCCGAACACCCTTTTATACGTCGGACGTATACACGCATCAATTAGCCCAGCATCATAGCACAGACTCTGGAGCTTTTGGGCTTGGAGATGGTACAATTTTCCGGGCCCGTTCTGACCAACCTGTATACTATAGAGTGCACTCAATTATCGAGGGAAGGATCACGCATTGAGCCGCGGAAAATCCGGCAAACGCCGAAAGAGCACTAAAACCCCGAGACCGCAATCTGCCGATGGCACGGTCCGTCAGGCGAAAGCGCCGCGCGGCGTACCCCCATGGTTCAGGAAGTGGTTCCCGCTCTTTGCATCAACATTTCTCGTCGCGGCCAACATCTGCATTTTTGGAACCGCAGTAATCTACTTTTCGAACCAGTCCGAGTTCGACCTCACCTACGTCGACGCGTTCCCGTTGCTCCTCGGATACTGCATCGCAATCACCGCTGTGCTGTTCGGCATCGGGCTCGTCATTCCGGAGCGTTTCCGAACGGGCTATGTCGCCGTTGTTTTTGCGGTCGCGATCCTGTTATGGATACAGGGAAGCTTCCTCAAGTGGGGGTACGGCGAACTCGACGGGCGCGGAATCAACTGGGAGCGATTTTCATGGCAGGGTTGGGCGGACCTGGCGGTCTGGCTTGGCGGGATTGTCGGAGCGATTCTCTTCCGGGAGCGTCTCTACCGCCAGATCGCGTTCGTCGCGATCGCGTTCGCTGTCCTTCAGACCGGGTTCGTCGTGACACGCGCTGTCACCGCGAAGGCACCGGAGGGATCCGAGGAAAAACCCGATCCCAAGAAAGGCAATCCGGATGACCAATCGGTTGGCGTGGAACTCTGCCAGATATCACGGACGCGCAACGTATTTCATTTCATTATGGACGCGGCCCAGACCGACGTGTTCCTGGAAATTATCGAGGAAGACAGACTCGAGGATGAGTTGACCGGGTTCGTAATCTACAAGGAGAACATGTCGGTTGGCCGCAGGACGGTCCTGGCGGTGCCTGCGATATTCTCCGGCGCCGTCTACGATGGACGGGTCGGGGAGGCCGCTTACTTCGGAACAGCGATGAAAAACAGCTTTCACAATGTGCTGTACGAGAAAGGGTTCATCGTCAATCTGATCCCCCACATCACGATGGAAATGACGCGGTTCACGAACTACTATGCCAAGCCACCGGTGTACACGGCACCGCGTATCTCGAGGCTCCTGCAGACGTCGGGCTACCTGATGGACGTCAATCTGTTCAGAGAGGTCCCGCACTTTTTCAAGAAGTTCATTTACAACGACGAGAGCTGGCGCCTGAGCGCGCTGGTTGCGAAGCCTCCGAGTCACCTGTCCTTTGGACACAAGGCGTTCCTGCGAGATTACACGAGTAAACTCGAGATTGCCGACAACAGGCCGGTGTATCACTTCATTCACGTAATGCCTCCGCATTCGCCGTTCGTGACGCTCGAGGACGGGAC
>JAPUJU010000255.1 GCA_027296025.1 bacterium | reverse complement strand
CCGGTCACCTCATCAAAGAAACGACCGTTGCCCGGCCTGTCAGGAAAGTTCTCGGGTGAGTTCGAAGGCGCCGTGACCAACCAGCCTTTGTCGGGATGCTCGACGAGAATGTCGGAGAGGAACAAGACAGCGCCTTTCATCAATGGATAGACCTCCCGCAAATATTCCTCGTCCCCTGTGAACAGGTAGTGCTCCCATAAATGGGTGGTGAGCCAGGCGCCGCCAACAGGCCATGCACCCCAGGACGGGCCGTCCATGGGTGCCGTGGCGCGCCAAAGATCGGTGTTCTGGTGAAGCACCCATCCTCTTGCGCCCCAGTGCTCTTTCGCCACGCTGGCACCGGCTTCAGAGACTTCTCTGATGAGTCTCGTGAGCGGGCCGGTGAGCTCGGATAGATTCGCGGATTCCGCGAGCCAGTAGTTCATCGGTAGGTTGATGTTTACCGTGTACTTGCTATCCCACCAGGGATTGGCCATGTCATTCCAGATCCCTTGAAGATTCGCAGCTTCCGTGCCCGGGCGTGAGCTTGCAATCAACAAGTAGCGGCCGAATTGATAGTAAAGCGCCGCTAGATCGGGATCGGGATTTTTCGCGAACCGCGTGATGCGCTCGTCGGTCGGAATGTCTGCGAGGCTTTCGCGACCGATTTGCAACGAGACCCGCCGAAACCAACTCCGGTGCTCGGCGATGTGATCGGCTCTTATTTGCTCGTACGAGCGACCCGCAACGTCTCGGAGCACTTCCTCAACGCGAGCCACTTGATCGGCGCTGACATCGCGGTAATTGACGAAATTGGTTGCAGCTGCGATAACGAAAGTGGCTGTCGTAGCACCGCGGACGTGAAGTGTCTTGTAATCGACCTCTACTGTACCGCCATCCGAGCTAGCGATCAGTCGGGCCTCGTAACGCAGCTTCCCTTCGACTCCGAGGTAGTCGTCGCTCTTGCCGTAAATTCTCAAGCCGTCGGGCGGAACGCCTTCCCACCAGAAATACCCCGTGCCGTAGTTGGAGTGCGTCTGATTTCGAGCACCATGCAACTCGGCCGAAAAAGTCAACGCGCCCGGCTGATCAGCCGCTATGCGCACGACAATGACCTGATCGACGGCGGTCGAAAACACCTCTCTTGAATATCCCACGCCAGAGACGCGGTAAGAGACGCGGCTCATCGCCTCGTCGATATTCAGCTCTCGCCGATACTCCGTGACTTCTTCGTGTCCCGGAAAAAATAGCCAGAGATCGCCGAGCGACTGGTACTTCATCTGCTCGTAGGGGATGCCCATCATCGTCCGACCGAACAAGTCGTGCGCCTTTTCGACATCTCCGGCGAAAAGCAATCGCTGAATTTCCGGTAGTGCCGCGGCTCCGCCCGGATTCGTCGGATCGTAGGGGCCGCCTGCCCAAAACGTCTCTTCGTTTAGCTGAATGCGTTCCGTCGCCGTTTCGCCAAAAATCATCGCCCCGAGGCGACCGTTTCCGACCGGAAGCGCGTGATTCCACTGCGCCGCCGGCTGTTTGTACCAGAGGACCAAGTTGGACCAGTCGCGAGCGTCAGAGCTCGTGTTCTGGGCGGATGCCGGGGCAAAAACAATCGTCCCTAGCACAATAGCGAGAAGCGCTTGCCTGGTTCGGCCTGAAGCTAGTGGTAGTGCCCTCCAGGGCCGTTGTTGACTATTCACGATATATCTCCGATGATTTCGAGCTTTCGATTCGCGAGCCCGCTGAGCAAGATACGATATGGCGCGACGAATTCTACTTTGTTTCATCGGAAGGTGGGGATGGTGGATCACCGAGTGCCGAGAATTTGAACGAGCGACCCATGTGGAAGATAAAATTCAAAACGTCAGCCGTGCTAGCGGCACTTTCCTCGATCCTCATTACAGGGTGCGGGACTACAGAACAAGTAGATCAGCCAGAGCGTTCGCCGAACGTGTTGCTGATCATGATCGACGACCTGGGATGGACGGATCTGCGCGTTCAAGGTAACCATCGATTGGAGACGCCATTCGTGGATCGACTGGCGGCAGAGGGGATGCGGTTCACGGATAATTATGCCGCCGCTCCGGTATGCTCTCCCACACGCGCGGCGGTCATAACAGGTCTATCTCCGGCCAGGCTGGCCATCACGAATCACATTACCGGCGATCAAAGCCAGTTTCAGCCGGAGGGCGCGCCCCTTCGCGCGGCGGAGATGGTCAACCATCTCACGCTCGACTATGTCACCCTTGCCGAGCGGCTCAAGGGCGCGGGCTACGCCACTGCTTTTCTGGGTAAGTGGCACCTTTCGGGTACGATCGATGAGATGTCAACGGATGAGCCCGGCCGCCGGCCGGAGTTCCAGGGGTTCGATCTGAATGTTGGCGGAGTCAGTTTCGGCGGGCCTCCCAGTTATTTCGATCCGTACCGAAACCCAGCGATCGAAGACGAGAGGGAAGGCGAGTACCTAACCTATCGTCTCGCCGAAGAAACGATCGGCTTTATCGACGAGCATCAGCATGAGCCGTTTTTCGTCGCACTGTGGCCGTACACGGTTCATTGGCCTATGGACGCACCACAGGAATTGGTGGATAAATACGCTGGCCGCCCCGGTTTCATGGATTACGGAGACGGCATCGAGTCGAGCACTCGATATGCGGCGATGATCGAAGCGATGGACGGTGCGATCGGGCGCGTTTTGGCAAAACTGGATGAGCTGAATTTGTCCGAAGAGACTCTGGTGATCTTCACTTCGGACAATGGCGCCTACGGGGGCGTTACGGATCTCAGTCCGCTTCGCGGCGCAAAGGGGCATCTCTATGAAGGCGGCATACGCGTCCCGCTTATCATTCGGTGGCCTGGACAGGTCGAGGCGGGCACGTTATCCTCTGCCCCCGTGATCAGCATGGATTTTTTTCCGACCATCCTGGAAGTCGCGGGTCTTGACCTGGCGCCGAGCGCGCCGCTGGACGGGGAGAGCCTGCTCCCGCTTCTTCGTCAAACCGGCTCGCTCGAGAGGGAAGCTATTTATTTCCACTACCCGAACTATGCCTTTCACGGTGAAAACCGGTTGGGTGGGGC
>JAPUJU010000254.1 GCA_027296025.1 bacterium | reverse complement strand
GCAGGTAGCCGTCCATGGCGCATTTGATCGGTGTCGTGTGTGTCCACGGGATGGCTTTTGGATCGCCGGTCGTACCGGAGGAAAACAACACGTTGGTCGTCTGCTCGGGGTTACACGGAACGGGGGTAAATGCATCGTCCTCGACGAGGAAGTCGTGCCACGCGTGGTCGCCTTCGCGCAGCGTCACGGCCATGGTATCGCCGTTGGGAATCACGATGATGGTGCCTGCACCCGCGCCGGTGACTTTTTCGTACATCAGAAGCCGCTTGGGTCCCCGCACGACGATGTCCTGTGTCAACACGGTCGACGCGTTCGCGATTCGAAGGCGGGTGGCAATCTCGTCTTCCGCGAAGCTGTCCGCGATGGACACAACGACGCCACCCATTTTGACGATCCCGAGATACGCTGCCACCGCCTCGACGGTCATCGGCATGTCGATGGCGACGGCGTCTCCCTCTCCAATACCAATTTGCCTGAATGAGTTTGCGATCCGGTTGGACAGGCGATCCAGTTCGTCGTACGTAATGTGTTCCAATTGATCGACCTTGCGGTAAACGATGGCCGTTTCGTCACCCGAGGCCTGGAAACAACTTTCCGCAATATTCATCTTTGCGCCGGGCAACCACACGGCGGCGTCCGCTCGCAACGATGGTTCGAGGATCTCCGCGGGTGGCGTGTGAAAACGTATCCCCAGTGTATCGATCATCGCTTTCCAGAATGATTCCCGTTCGTTAACGCTCCATGCGTGCAACGAGCGTGGCTCAACGCCCGCCTTCGCGGAGAAGGTCGTCACGTTTGCCTTGCGCACATCATCCTCTGACGGTGTCCATGCCGGTGGGGGGGCGTTGGCTGTATCCCACTCGCTGAAGAGAGAACGAAACAGGAGCGAGTGGATTTCGAAAGGAATCTCGCGCGTCAGAATATTGCGGGTGATCTCCGTCCACATGGCCGGAGCGTTGAGGCCGGGAATGGCCTCGATTCGGGACAGAAGCGTGCGTGCGTCCGGTTCAGTGAGCCCCGCGTTGATAAGATCTTTTAACTCGACATCCAATCGCATTCGGATGACCCTCATTACTGTAGCCGCGCGAGCGGAATTGGCCTAAAATAGGTGCAACGGCGTCCGTGGCTGAGTACTTCACACGGCGCACCGACCTCATTTATACACGCATTTCGACCTGTCCCGCAATCCCATAGCGGGATGGCTGACCCGGGGGAAATGGAGGTTTGATCATGGGAGACCGCGACCCCGTGGTGTTTTTCTACGGATCATTCATCAATCTCGGCGTGCTCAAAGAGTACGATATCGTGCCCGATGCCGTCGATGTCGGTACCTTGAAGGGCTTCGATATCTCCGTTGCTCCGCTTGCGACGCTGGTCCCGAACCCCGAGCGCTCGGTGTATGGAATTATCGTTCGTGTCCCGCACGAAAAGCTCGAGCGGCTCTACGGTGGCAACTGGGTAAAAGCATACGCCCCGGAGGCGGTTCTCGTCGAATCGTCGAGAGGAGAATCCGTGCCGGCACTGTGCTGGATTGCGCCGATCAAGCAGGTCGAAGCAGCAAAGGGCGCGTACCTGGACAAGATCGTCAAGGCTAGCCGAAAGCACGGGTTTCCAAGCACATACATAGATCGTCTTGAGGAGTTTCGAGGGTGAGGTTCTGCATCTGGTGGCTCGGACTCGCCGGGATGTTCCTCGTGTGGCGGCCCGGCGTTCCGCTCGCTGAATCGACCCCGTATGTCGTCGTGCTGGGTATTGCCCAGGACGGCAGTGTGCCGCAGGCCGGTGACAAAGACGGGGCACGCTGGGAAAATCCGCAAGTGAGGCGCTACGTCGCCTCGCTCGCGATCGTAGATCCGGCGACGTCATCACGGTGGCTGATTGATTGCACTCCGGATTTTCCCCTGCAGTTGCACGAGCTCGATAAGATTGCGCCGGTCAGCTCGCGCCCCGGAATCAACGGAGTGTTTCTCACGCACGCCCATATGGGGCACTACACCGGGCTCATGCATCTTGGGCATGAATCGATGGGTGCGAAGGGCGTCCCCGTGTACGCGATGCCCCGCATGGCCGAGTTTCTTCGTACGAACGGCCCGTGGTCGCAGTTGGTCAGCTACAAGAACATTGTCCTTGAGGAGTTGGAGGCAGGGAAGTCGGTCGCGATTACTTCCACGATCAGTGTTGAACCGTTCATCGTGCCGCATCGCCAGGAGTTTTCAGAAGTGGTCGGCTATCGAATTACCGGACCGAATCGGTCGGTTGTTTTCATTCCCGACATCGACAGCTGGGAAGAATGGGATGCGATGGGTTGGCGAATCGAAGACGTGATCCGATCCGTCGATGTCGCGTATCTCGACGGGACGTTTTTCGCGAACGGAGAAATACCGGGACGCGACATGTCGGGATTCCCGCATCCGTTTATCGTGCACAGCATGGAGCGATTCGCTAAACTCCCCGAGGAGGAGCGTGCGAAGGTTCGGTTTATCCATCTGAACCACACGAACGCGGCGTTGTTTTCGCACCACAATGCCTACAAGACGATCGTCCGCGAGGGTTTTCGTGTTGCGGAGGAACTCGAACGCGTGGGGCTGTGAATGGGAGCCCCGAAGCCGGAGTGAATGGTAGACGCAGCGGACTTAAAATCCGAAAACGGTTGATTTCGCAAATTCTGTAGTGATACCGAAAGTCGCCTAATATATTGCTGGCGGCCTCAAGAACTTCTTTGCCAACTAGCGCGCGAATGATTTAATGTTGTGCCGAACGACCGGAGGCCGCGTGTGCCTGTCGCTAACCCGTTAGCGAGGCGGTGACCTTTTGC
>JAPUJU010000253.1 GCA_027296025.1 bacterium | reverse complement strand
GCCTGTCGCTGTACCTCAACTCCCTGATGAATCGCGGATACATTACCACCATCGCCACGTCGGGTTCGGCAACGGTCCACGACGTCGAAATCGCTTTTTTCGGCCAGACATCGGAGGATGTGGCCGTCGAGCTTCCGAAGGGCCGCTTCGGAATGAGTCGTGAGACCGCGGAGCATTTCAATGCCGCCTGTAAAACAGGCGCCGGAAAGCAAATGGGACTCGGAGAGGGGCTTGGTGCCTACATAGGCGAAAAGGAAGCTCCTTACAGACGCTACAGTGTTTTTTGCGGGGCCTGGGAGCGGTCGATCCCGGCCACCGTGCATGTGGCGATGGGGACCGACATTACGCACCAGCATGCCACTTTTTCCGGTGCCGAGGTCGGCGACCTTTCCATGCGCGACTTCCGGATCCTGACGTCATCCGTGGGTCGGATGTTCGACGCCGGCGTCGTCGTCATCTTCGGCTCCGCGGTAATTCTGCCGGAAGTATTTCTCAAGGCGGTCTCGATCGGTTACAACCTCGGGCACAAACCGAAGAACGTGACGGCGGCGAACTTCGACATGAGTTCGCAATACCGGGTCCGCGAGAACGTGCTTTCGCGGCCTTTCGCAGGGTCCGGAAAGAGCTATGATCTCTGCGGCCACCACGAGATCATGCTCCCTCTCCTGTACCACCTCCTCGAGGCCTAAGTGGACGTGCCGAGGCACCTTGACAACGATCCACTCGAGGTGATACTATTAAGTTTAGAAAATCAGGAGGTGTCCCGGGGAAACTGTTACAAAGTCCTATTACTCGTCAGCACTTAGCAATTGACGATAACTATCAGCACAGTATGGGATTTTACAGGAGGTTTGTTCCGGGGCATGATAAGGTCCGCGTCGCATGCGGATTTTTCTTTCTATAGTATAACCTATGATGCTGTAATCGCTTAGGCGATGTGGGCTCACTCGTTTCAACCGCTTTCACCAGCCTATTTCCGCAGCGCCGGTCGTGCAACTGCCCTTTTTCCTTTGACAGCCCGTTTGTTAAGCTACTAACTTCAAAAATAGCAAGCGGTTGTGTGCCAACCGGACGGTGACCGCCTTGGCGCGATCCGTGGCGAAATCGTATACCGAGGCAACTTGAGGGAACGAACGTGTTTGAGAAAACGAATCGGAATCTGACCATGGCCGTGGGAGTGTGTCTGACGCTGCTCGTGTCAAGCTGCGGCGGTGGTCAGAAGTACGCAACCGGTGGCGACACGCAGGTTTATCCGAAGGAAGACCTCGGGCGCTTTCAGCGGGCAACGATGCCGAGCCCGACAACGAACGAGTATTATATCGGCATCGGAGACCGTCTGGACGTCGTATTCTTTTTCAATTCCGAATTGACGACGCCCAACCTGTTGGTGCGAAGAGACGGGCGCATTACGCTGCCGTATGTTGGCGATGTGATGGCGGCGGGCGTCACTCCGATGGAACTCGATTCGACTCTCACGGAGCAGTTCTCTGAGATCCTTCGCGATCCGAACGTGTCCGTCATCGTCGTCGATTCGGAGGATCGGCGTATCTACGTGCTGGGAGAAGTGAGTCGACCGGGCGGTTTTACGTTCGATGAGAGCGTTTCCGTCAGCCAGGCGCTTGCATTGGCCGGCGGACTGCTGCCGAGCGCGAAAGAAGAGTACGCGCTCGTCATGCGCCGTGAGGGACTCGACACGGTGCTCGGTCTGCGACTCGACGTGAAGGCGATACTGGCTGGGATCGCCGTCCAGAACGACATAGAGTTGCGCAATGAAGATGTAATTTACATTCCGAAAACGCGTATGGCCTCTGCCGGGGACTGGATGCAGGAGTTCGACCGAATTATTGGTCCGCCGATAAATATTCTGTTCAAAGCACTTCAGTCTCGCACGCTTCTGCTTCAGCTGGACCTGCTGGAAAACCAAAGATAACTGATCGCTGGAGAGGTAATGCCCGAGAACAACGAAACAAGACAAGAAGCGACAGTACGCGATTTCCTGAACATTATTTTCATGCGGAAGTACCTGATTCTGATAATCGTGGGAATGACGAGCGTGGCCATGTTCTATTTCAACGCGCGCCGTCCGCAAATCTATTCGTCGACTTCGCGCATCATGGTTAAGCGCGGTGAGCGTTCCAGCTACCTGACCGGCCAGGTCCGATACCTTCCGTGGCAGGAGGAGATGAGTTCGCAGATTCAAGCGATTCTCTCGCAGGACGTATTTGCCCGGGCCGGGGAGCTCGTCGCCGACACACTTGAGGCAAGAGGAATCACACAGCCGATCACATTCACCGGTGGATCGGTTCGGGCGAAAGTCGTCGGAGAATCGAACGTGTTTTCAATCTCCTACACTGGCATTGACCCGGTGGAGTGCCGGATCGGATGCGATGCCATAACCCTGGCCTACCGCGAGTACTACCAGCGTAAGACGGCTCCTCCGGAAGATATTTCGAACTTCTTCGGGGAAGAAGTGGTCGAAGTATCGGCCGAACTCGAGTTCTGGTTACAGAAGAAGAAAAACTACCTGAAAAACCAGAGCAACTACACCGTGTCGAACCAGGGGAACTTCTACATGTCCAAGCTGGTGTCACTCGAGATACAGGCGTCGAGTCTGGAGACGCAACTCATCGAACAGAATGCCCGTATGTCAACACTCACGGCGCTGATCAGCCTCATGCCCGAGGAACTCGAGGAACGTCTGACATTGCCCGGGTCGCGGAGCATGATGCAGTCGGGGCTCATCAGCAACATCAAGTACACCCTGCAGAGGTCGAGAATGAAGCGAGAGGTTCTCATTACCAAATACACCAAACGTCATCCGGAGGTCGTTGCCGCGGACACGCAGATCACGGGTCTTCTGGCGGACCTCAAGCGCGAAGTGGAAAACTCGTACACGATCGAAAAGAGGGAACTCAACAATCTGCAGAGTAAGGTCGACATTGTCGCAGGTCAGATTGCCGCCACGCAAGAGGCGCTCTCTGGGCTTCCCGACAAAGAACTCGAAATCGGACGCATCGAAAGCAAGATCGCATCGCTGATGAAAAAGCGCGAACTTCTCCTGACCCGCCGGGATGAGGCGGAGATTGCGCTTGCAACCACACCGCAATGGACGGTCGGTGTCCTCGCACGCGCCAGCGTTGCCAAACAGCAGAATACGCAGGACTACGTTCGTCTGGCACTCGGGCCATTTCTGAGCCTGATCGTCGGTGTGGGCCTGGCGTTTTTTCTCGAAAGTCTCGATCACTCGGTAAAGAATATTTCGGAAGTGGAAGAGTACCTGAGTACGAAAGTTCTGGCATCGATTACCGACACCCGGGTCAAAGGATAGGATTTGTACGAGTCCTTTTTTCATCTGAAAGAGCAACCCTTCGGGTCAACGCCTGATCCGCGTTACCTGTACTGGAGCGGCGCGCATCGCGAAGCGCTGGCCTACCTCGCGTACGGTGTTTTTGAGAAGAAGGGGTTCCTTGCTGTAACCGGCGAAGTCGGCATAGGCAAGACCACGATCATCCGTGCGTTCATTCATACGTTTTACCCCTGTCTGGAAGTCGCATTCGTCCTCAATACGAAAATTACCTTTGATGAGATGCTCTATCTGATTCTTCAGGATTTTGGTTGCGATATTAACGGAACATCCAAGGTCGAAATGTTGACTGTTCTCAACAATCTCCTGCTCGAACGATATGCGATGAACCGGAATCCGGTAATCGTTATTGACGAGGCACAGAACCTGTCGATCGAAAACCTGGAGGAATTGAGGATGTTGTCCAACCTCGAGACCGATCAGGAAAAGCTCCTTCAGATCGTTCTGGTGGGACAGCCTGAGCTGGCCCAGATGCTCAACAGGCGTGAGCTGCGGCAGCTCAAACAACGAATCCCGGGCGTGCTCAGGATGCGAAATCTCACGCTCGATGAAGTCAAAGCATATATACGGTTCCGGCTAAAGACGGCGGGGCTCACCAACGGACATCTGCGCTTCACGAGTGGGGCTCACGAAGCCATCTACCAGTTTTCGGGAGGAACCCCGAGGCTTATCAACGCTGTGTGCGATCGCGTGCTCGTGCGTGGCTACCTCCGGCGAAAGTCGATGATCAGTCGCGATATGGTCAACGATTGCGTCGAAGAACTTTCGGGTGATTCAGAGGACGAGCGGCGAAAGGTGAGTGGTCTCGATGAGTAGGATGTTCGACGACCTGCGCAAGGCACGGCAACGACGTCGTAAGATCACGAAGCGTTCGAAGAGTGCGGAGGTACCCAACCCGCCCGCGTCTCGCGCTTTGGCTGAGGGCATTTCAGCGGCGGTATCGACAGCCGTTGAGGAACCTCGCGTCGCTGTGGGGATGAAGGGCGAGATTGCGAAGGACTTCGTCAAGGAGCTTGGCATGCTTCGTAACTCGTTAGAGCCCATTTTCGAGCAGGACGAGTGCTGCTCACTCCTTTTCACCAGCGCGGCGAACGGAGAAGGCACGACAACAATTGCAACAAATTTTGCGCGGTTTCTTGCCATGCAGGGGATGACGCGAGTCCTTGTTGTGGAAATGAATGCGAGGAACCCTGCCTTTGCGTCGGAGTTCTCGATGAACGGCGATCGTGGTGTTACCGACTATTTTACGAGCCGGACGGAGCTGACTTCTCTTGTGCAGCCTCTCGAAGGCATCAACCTGGATGTGCTGCATATCGGTACCCCGGAACCGACAACGATCCAGGTAAATCTGTCGAAGGTCTTTCCCCGGTTTATGGCGGAGGCGCGCAGGCACTACGATACGGTGATCATAGACGCGCCGTCGATTATCAACTTTCCGGAGACACCGGCGATGGCTCCTCATGTCAGTGGCGTCGTCCTCGTTGTTCACACGCGTAAAACGAAGAGGGAAGTCGTTCAAAGGGCAATGGACGCGATCCGTAACTTCGATGGCAGAATCCTGGGTGTAGTCCTGAACCGCAAGCGCTACTATATTCCCAATTTTATCTACAAGAGAATCTAAGAGCAGTGTGATCGGTCCCCACCGATTCCCCGGAATCAATATCCAGTAAATGGCAACCCGCGATACCGAAGTCGTCCAGCAAATAGTCGAAGAGATTCGGCGTCGGGTGCTCGATGTCATCGGTGATAACAATGTCCGGTGCGTGTTTGTGTCCGGGAGCGTTTCCCGGGACGAAGTGACCGCGCACGAGTCTGACGGCGTAATCGAGCTCTATTCGGACGTGGATATCGGGATCGTTGTTTCATCGTCCGTCGACACACAGGCAGCAAAAGAGCGCATTCGGCGAGAGATTGCGCGGATACCGAGGGAGGGGAACGCGTTTCACATGTACGCGCCGCCCGATGTCGGCGTCTATCGTGTGGATGAAATGATGAGGCAGAAGGCGCGGCCGGGGACCGTGAATTTTGGCGGCGCGAAGATCCTGTACGGGGAGCCAGATATCGTGACCGATGCGGCGATCAGCATCGGTACAAACATCGATCCCGGTGAGGCACTCTACCTGATCGAGAACAGGCTTAATGAGAGCGCCGAGGCCGAGCGAATGTTGACCGACGATGCAACTCGGGGACAGATTCGGTACGCGACGTACATCGGTTTGAAATGCTACCTCGACATCGCCACGGCGGTGTTGATTGTTCTCGGGCGTTACCGGGATACCCGGTCTGAGCGAATGGAAGCCCTCGAAGATCCACTCGTTCGATCCGAAATGCTCTCGATCATCGGGGATGAAGTTGCCGCCGAAATTCGGCAGTGCTGGCTGGCGTTGCAGGATTTGAGTGGCTTTTTTACAAGAATTTCAGGGAACGAACGGGCGTTCTTCAGTACGATCTACCGCGCGCTGGCCCACAGCTGGAGAGGCGTCGCACTCCGGGCGTACGGTTCGACAGAAAAGGAATGGGCCGAACTTCTACACAGGCGCACCCGGTATGGGAAGCAGCTTCGCAATACGCGTGAGTTGCTCGCACTGGCAAGACGCATGGGATGGGGCGGGCCCCGGCTCTACCGGCGTCTCTTCGAATTGCGGATGGTATCGGGGGTTGAGCTACTACGCATGACGAGCCTGCTCGAAGGCGTAAAAGAAGGTGCGGATGACAAAACGAGACATTTCGTTAACGAGATTTGCGTTCCGTGCCTGGAGGTGCTGACACACCTTGGAGGAATTTCGAACGGCCAGGTGTTCGAACGCGGTCGAGCTCTCAACCGGGCGATCAGCTGATGACCGAGACAACCAGGAATGAACTTACCGTGGTGATTTTGATCGATGCCCTGGGATGGGAGATCGTTCAGCGCTTTGGCTTCGCCGGCACCCTGTTTCCACAGTCCGGACCTCTTGAAACCATTCTCGGTTACAGTTCCGCCGCCATCCCGTCTCTGCTTTCCGGAACGAAACCGTCGGAGCATGGTTCCTGGGCAATGTACCGGTACTCTCCGTCGACCTCTCCGTTCAAATTGCTGCGGTTTCTCCCGAATCTACCTCACCCGCTCGAATGGCGGCTTCGACGCTGGATCCGCCGAGTTATTGACCGCCGCAAGGTGATTAAGGGTTATTACGACCTTTATGAGATCCCGCCGCGGATGCTGAGCTACTTCGATGTCGCGACACGAACCGACCCGTATACACCCGGAGGGTTGCGGCGGGAGACGCTGTTCGACTGTCTCGAGACGAGCGGGATTCGGTACAGGCAGTGGAACTATCGCACGCCCGAGAGTGAGAACTTTCGCCAGCTCCTTTCACTTGTCGGATCAGACAAGCAACTTCTGTTTCTATACACGGCCGAGCTTGACGCGTTGATGCATCGCGTCGGGATTTTCCATAACGATGTCAGGGAGAAGCTTGCGTGGTACGAAGAACAGCTCGCCAAGATCGTGACCACGGCCTGTGATGCCGGACGCCCCCTCCGTTTGTACCTCTTCAGCGATCACGGAATGACGGAGGTCAGTGACGCCGTAGACCTGATGCGAGAGGTGGAAAGCTGGGGCTTTCGACTGGGCACTGACATCGTGGCGTTTTATGACTCGACGATGGCCAGGTTCTGGTGTGATGCTGAAACGCGCGTGCGGCTTGGCAAACGGCTCAATGAGACGGGATGGGGGCGCGTGATGTCTGACAAAGAACTTGATGCGTTCGGGTGCCGGTTCGAGGACGGGAGCTACGGAGAGGTCATATTCCTTCTGCCTCCGGGCAGGCTGATTGTACCGAGCTTCATGGGACGCGAGACGATCGCCGCCATGCATGGTTACGATCCGGACGATCGTTTCTCGAAAGGTTGCTTCATGTCGAACGAGGCGTCGGATAATTGCCCCGGATCGATTCTGGATCTGAAATCGTATCTCCTCGAGCGGATCGGGGTCACCCGTGAGTGAAACGACGCGTAAAGTTGGTAGCGCCATTTTCTGGAGCGTTTCCGCGAAAGGCGGACGATTTGTTCTGGGGCTTGTCACGAGCGTGCTCGTCGTGCGCGGTCTCGGCGAACATGACTACGGTGTACTCAGTCTCATTCGCGCATCGCTGTCCGTCACGATCGTTCTGGGCAGCGTTGGTATCGGTCAGAGCCTGCTGAAGTTTCTCCCGACACTACGCGTAGCCGGCGATAAGGCACAGGCCCGTGTGCTGGTTCGGCGCGTCATGCTCATTCAGGCAATTGCCTGGGGTGTGCTGGCCGCCGCCGCGTACGTTCTCGCACCCTGGTTCGAATCACTGTTCGGTATCGAGGGCGTCGCGTTCATTCTATCCGTCGCCGTCGTCCTGTCGGTATTCGATCTGTTTTTCCAGAAGCTCTCTCATGTCCTTAACGCCTTTTATGACACAAAGTTACTAAGCGCAGCTCAAATCATCTCTCATGTCGTCTTCACGATGCTGATCCTCATCGTGATGTCCCGCGGATATGGCGTACTCGGAGTGATCGTCGCGGGAGCGGCAGGCCAGGCCGTCGCCTGTTCGATGATCATTCCAAAGGTCTTCCGCGTTCTTTCGGGACGGGGCACCGCGGACGGCACCGGCGGCATCGGCGGCAAGAGACTCCTGCGATTCTCGATTCCGTTCGCGGCGATCGGTATTCTGAATATGATCGTGTGGCGCCAGTCTGAGGTGTTTTTTCTCGCACATTTTCGCACACCGGAAGAGACGGGGTATTTTGACCTGGCATACCGAATTCCCCAGATGATGCTGGAATTCGTTCCGGGCACGATCTGGCCGATCATCATGGCAGGGTTCAGTGAGGTGTACGCAAAGAACCCCGCCCACATCGGCGACGTCATTCGGAAGTACTACAAGATGCTGTTCCTGCTCACGACGCCGATCTGCTTTTTCGGGATCACGTTCGGCGGGCGCATGATTACGATGGCGTTCGGGGAAGCCATGGCCCCAGCGTCGGTGCCCACGCAAGTGTTCTTCGGCATCTTCACCGTATCGTTTTTTTCCACTCCCCTAAGCATGGCACTTTATGTCATGGAAAAAACACACGTAAATCTGTTAATATATTTGCTGCTTGCGGTTATCAATGTGGGACTTGATGTTCTCCTGATACCGCGATTCGGCATCGTGGGCGCTATCATTCCAGTCGGACTGGTTATCCTGATTCAGCCTTTCATTTACCGGGTTGTGTTAGGAAGATTTCTCTCGGACATACGAATCCCATTCGGATTCATTGCGCGCTGTTTTGCAGCATCGAGTCCTGTGCTGCTTACGCTGCCGCTGGTTCGGCTGGTAGGCGGTTTGCCGGGTTTGTTCGCTGCGGTCGTGACCGGGCTTGTGCTGGTTGTGCTCGCTTTCAAATACATGAAAGTTATCGGACAGGAGGAGAGGGCCCTCCTCAATTCGGTACCCTTACCCATTTCCGACCGGCTTGTTAAGTTCATGAGCTCCTGAACCCCGGGTGTGCTGGAGGTTTTATGCACAGAGGTTTGAAGATCAGTGTGGTAATTCCGTGCTACAACGAGGAGGACGGGGTTCGCCGCGTGATCGAATCGCTCCCGGAAACGGTGGACGAAGTGGTCGTCGTAGACAACAACTGCACGGACCGGACCGTCGAAGTGGCGATCTCTCTCGGTGCGAGGGTCGTGGAGGAGAAGACGCCCGGCTACGGGGCGGCGTACAAAAGGGGCCTCCCAGCGGCAACCGGTGACGTGACCATCACGATGGACGGTGACGCGACATACCCGTCCGAGCAGATCAACGAACTGGTGGAATACCTCGTGGATAACGAGGTGGATTTCATTTCTGCATCACGGTTTCCTCTGAAAGATCCGAAGTCTATGAACTTCAGCAACAAGATGGGGAACATGATTCTCACGGTCGCGATGCTCGTGCTCTACGGGAAGGGTGTGCGCGATTCGCAATCAGGAATGTGGGTGTACCGGACGAAGGTTCTTCCGAAACTCAATCTCACAAGTGATGGGATGCCGTTGTCTGAGGAAATCAAGATCGAGGCCATCCGAGCCAAGGATGTCAGGTTCGTCGAATGCCACATTGGCTACCATCCACGCATCGGTGAAGTGAAGCTGAACAAGTGGCGGGACGGTTTCCTTAATCTCTGGTTCCTCGTGAAGAAGAGGTTCCAATAGGGACGCACCACCGCATATTCTCTCTGCCACTCCTCGGACTCGTTCTGGTCGGACTGGTAGCTTCGGGGCTCGTTGAAGAGTTTCCACCGCTTGTTCGCTTCCTGCTTACGCTGACCATCTTCTCCTGGCTTCCCGGTGAAGTCCTGCGCTCGTACTGGCTCGGTGGCTGGGGCCGCGATATCGCTCGCTATCCGTTCAGCCTTCTCCTCGGCTTGAGTGTCTTTTCGCTGGTCACCTGGTTGTGCATGCTGACCGGCGCAACGTTCGGGCTTTGCATCGCCGTTCTGCAGGGGTCGGCCTTTCTCCTGTATGCTGTGTTCTTCCTCGTTCAGATTCGGCGCAAGAAGGCGGAGCGAAAGGAAGCGCCCGCAGGCATCGAGAACCCGCGCCACGGTACGGACGCCGGTCACCGAGCGCTCGGATGCATGTTCCGTCTCGTGATGCCGCCGGTGGCGCTGGCCGTGGCCGCGTTCTACTTTGTTGCCCCGCCGTCGCTTGGGTCTCGAAGTGACGCCTACGATCACATTGGATACATCCGAACGATTACAGCAGAGAACAAATTAGAGCCCGCGGGGGTACTCTCTCCGATTCCCGGTGAGGAGGCGGCAAAAAGTGACCCGAGGAAGGGATCCTTTCACGGTCTGATCGCCGCCGTGTGCGTGCTCTCCAAGACGGAAATTCCGTATGCGTGGGTGCGTCTTCCCGTCGTGTTTGCGCCTGCGGCCGTGCTGGCGTTTGCGGCTTTTTCCGCCGCGCTATTGCCGGGGGCAGGCTACGCCCTTTTTGCGCTTGTTCTGTTCCTGTTGTTTCAGGGGGGACTCGGTCACCGGTTTTACGGCCTGATCGCGTACGGTCAGAATCTCTCTCTCGTGTACTATGCCCTGCTCTTTGTACTCTGCCTCGGATACGCTGGCGTTCCGAAACACCGGCGTCTCGTCGCGATTATCGTGATTCTTGTTGGCGGAAGTGTGATGCACCTCGATGTACTCATGCACGCCGGTCTGATGATCGCCGCGCTTATCCCGTTCCGCCGCACGTTCGGCTTCACAGGAGCAGTGATGTGGCGTCTCGTCCTCGCTTCGACACTTTCTGCCGCGATCGTCCTCACATGGAAGCTTTCGACGTCCTACGGTGGCGGCAATGCGATCCACCTCCACCCGCAGGGACTACTGTATTTCATGAAAATGGGAGATCCGAACTTCATCACGAGCCCGATCGAAATACTG
>JAPUJU010000252.1 GCA_027296025.1 bacterium | reverse complement strand
TGTACTCTGCCTCGGATACGGAGGTATTCCGAAGCACCGGCGTCTCGTCGCGATTATCGTGATTCTCGTTGGTGGAAGTGTGATGCACCTCGACGTACTCATGCACGCCGGCCTGATGATCGCTGCGCTTATCCCGTTCCGCCGAACGTTCGGCTTCACGGGAGCCGCGATGTGGCGCCTCGCCCTCGCTTCGACACTCTCCGCCGCGATCGTCCTGGCATGGAAGCTTTCGACGTCCTACGGTGGCGGCAATGCGATCCACCTCCACCCGCAGGGACTACTGTATTTCATGAAAATGGGAGATCCGAACTTCATCACGAGCCCGATCGAAATACTGAGAAAGTACAGCCTCGTTTTTCTCGGCGGGGTATTGATGGTACCCGGCCTTTTACTCATTCGCAGGCACCGGCGATATGCGCGGATGTGTTTCGCACTGTCACTCCCGCCGATTCTGCTCGCATTGAATCCCTGGGTCACACCATTCCTGTCCGAACGGATGGGATACCTCGTTCAACGCTTCGTTCTTAATATTCCTGCGTTTGTGATCACCGTGCTCGTGCTTGGATCATTCGTGTCGTGGGCGCAACGTGGTGGGGTTCTTAAGAAGATCGTCGTGATTACCGTGGTATTTGCCTGGTTCAAGTTCATATGGCTTGGAATGGGCACGCTGACTGCCGACCTGAGCCGAACCCGGTTTGGCGCACCAGTGTTGCGGCCGGCAGGAGAAATGGGGCGAATGATGGATTTCGTCAACGAACGAATTCCTGAGGGTGCTGTTGTGTTGAGCGACCCGATGACGAGCTACATGCTGAGTGCGTACACCGATGTGAAAGTCGTCACGCTCGTAAACCAGCACGCGAACCCCAACGATGTACACGCGCTCGAGCGCGTGGTCTTCGCGCGTCAGGCGATGTCGGTGTTTACTTCGCAGATCGAGCTGATGGAAACGGTTCGTCGTTTCGGTGTGCACTACGTCGTGCTGAACGGATCGTTCAAACGATCGATCCACGAGTACATGGCCGACTGGAATCCTGAGTTTGTGCCCGCGCTGCACAAAAAGTTCGAGGATTTCGCCGGTGCGTTCCGCCGGGTCCATCGAACGGAAGGGATCTCGATCTACCGCTTTCAGGGCTCGGGTGACGAGGAACCGCGATGGTTTCCGATCGTCCCCTTCCTGGATCCCGTCGAGGGGATTTTTGACGTGTGCGGTGCGGTTGACATCGGCGACTTCGTGGAAGTCGAAAAGATCCGGGTCGACCCGCAGACGGCCGTGCCGGGCGAGAAGATTGAGATAACCGTTGTGTATCGAAAAGTTCGCGACCTGGCGATTCCGTTGCCGTTGCGGCTTTATCTGCGGTTCGAGAATTCGGAGTATTTTGAGTCAAGCCGTTCGTTTCCCGGGGACAAGTTTCTTCGACGGTACCGGGAACGCCGCGACGCGGCATTTCAACGTTTTCGCATTGATCGAACGCCGTTTGAGGGGCTGTACACAGCCGACATGTGGCCGGTCGGTCACAGCGTGCACGAGACATTTTCTATTCGGCTCCCGACCGACCTTCACGAAACCCGGTACGAGATTCTCTACCGAATCGAACCGTACCCACTGATACCGAATTTCACCTTACGTGACCTTTTGTTTAACGATGACTCGTTCGTTGGCCGTCCGTGTTCGGAAATCGAGATCAGAAACACTGTGACCCGATAGCCGTATGATCCGAGTAACCTACATGATCGACGCGGCGTACGAAGGGGGGGCAGAGCGCTACGTGGAGTTGCTGGCCACCGGTCTCGACCGGCGCCGTTTCGAACCGTCAGTGATCGCCCGTGACGCCGCCGCCCTGGATGCCTGGTGCGAACGCATCCGGCGCTGTGATATTCCGGTCACCCGTCTGGCCATGAACCTCCCGTTCCGTCCGCAGCACGCCGTCTCGATTTTCCGAGCCCTGAGGACTACGGGAGCCCAAATCGCCCATATGAATTCGCCCGGGCCATACGACAGCCAGACGGGGCTCTTCGCTCCGGTCGCACGTCTCGCCAGCGCACGAGCGGTATGTGTGACCGAACACCTTCCCATGGTAGAGCGGCTCTGGAAGCGGGCCCTCGTAAAGCGTCTCGCGTACGCTTTTGTGGATCGTGTGTTCACGGTGTGTGAAGCGAACCTGCCGTTTCTTACGACGCGCCAGGGAGTGCCGGTTCATAAACAATGCGTGGTTTACAACGGACTGCCGGCGGCTTTCGGATCGGAAGCGGCCGGCGCCACCGTCGAGATGCGGAAGCGATTCGGGATCCCGGATGAGTCGGTGGCGTTCGCGTTTATCGGCGGCCTCACCCGTCGCAAGGGACTTGATGTTCTAATCGACGCACTTGCGAAGCTTTCGGACAGAGCAGTCGTCATCGTAGCCGGCGATGGAGAGGAGAAAACGAGGCTCGAGAAGGCCGCGGAGACGCTCAGTGAAGCCAGCGTTCGCTTCGTGGGAAGCCTCTCGAGGCGTGAAGTCGGTAACCTGCTCTGCGCGGTGGACGCACTCGTTGTGCCTTCGTTCATGGAAGGACTACCCTATGTTATTCTCGAAGCGATGGCATGCTCGCTGCCTGTAATTGCCACCGACGTGAACGGGATCCCCGAAGCGGTCGATGCCGGCCGAACGGGCCTTCTCGTACCCGCGGGTGACGCGGACGCGATGCGCGATGCGCTCGAACATTTTCTCTCGAACGCTTCGGAGCGTTTGGAGATGGGAAGGCAGGGCCGTCTGCGCTTCGAGCGACTCTTTACACTGGAAAGGCACGTCGACACCATGCAGCGAAACTACGAGGATCTCGCCGGCACCCCTCGGGCGGTTGGTTCGTGACGGCGAAGCGTGGCCGAATCCTGCTGATCAAGCCTGTGCTCCCGTATCCTCCGAACCAGGGCACACGCGTCGCGTCGTTCGGTCTCATCAAGGCGCTTCAGAGTGCACACGATGTGACGGTCCTCGCGCGTATTCTTCACCCCGATGAAATGCGTGATGTTCGGGAACTCGAGAAGTGGTGCGATCGCGTGGTTCCGGTTATGGCTCCGAACCGCAAGTCGCTCGCTCATCGCGTCGTCTACAAGGCGTTCTACTGGGCGAAGTCGACGGTGTTGCGCCGCTCGCTGAAGAGCCTTTACAGCTGCCCGGGAGTTTTTCGCCGAGCGGCTGCCGAACTCGCGAGGGAAAACTTCGATTTCGTCATCATCGAGTACTGGCAGCTCTACCCGCTGATCGACCTGTTTCCGCGCGACCGGCGCGTCCTTTTCACTCACGATATCGATCTGCTCGTGAACCGCGACATATCGTTGCTCGAACGGAATCTCTTTCGAAAGATACAGGCGATCCGACGGTGGCTGGTCGAACGCAAAGAGGAATTAGCCGCCTACAGGAGCGCGGGCCGGGTGTGGGCGCTTACCGACCGCGATCGCGTTGCCATCCAGCGAATCTGTTTCGAACGCTGCTCGGTCGAAGTGGTTCCGTTCGGGATGGATGTCGAACACCTTTCTCCTCCCGGCATGGAGAGGAATCGAGGGGAAGTCCTGTTCATGGGACACCTCGCGGCCCCGTTCAACCGTGACGCCCTGGAATACTTCTTTGCGAAAGTCTATCCTCACATAGACGACATCGACCCGCTGTCGATCACAATTGTTGGCGGGATGTTGCCGAAGGAGGTGGAGCACTTCGGGCTTCTCGAAGAGGTCGAGGTGGTCGGCCACGTCGAAGACATCCGGCCCTACCTTCACCGAGCCTCCTGCATCGTGGTCCCGCTGCGTTTCGGAGGGGGGCTCCGGATCCGCATCCTGGAGGCCATGGCCTCGGGCTTGCCCGTCGTCTGCAGCCCCGTCGCGATCGCCGGGATTCCGTTCGAGCCGGAGGAGGATTTTCTGATGGGGGAAACCCCCCAGGAAATGGCCGCTCAGATCCGACGGCTCCTTTCCGACCCCGAACTTGCGGCCTCGATTGCCGATCGGGCGCGCAAGAAAGTGCTCGAAATCTACAGCGAAGAGGGGCAGCGTCAGCGGGTCCTGGCCATGATCGACGAGGCCGTCCAAACACCGGAAAACAGCCACAATAGGGCCTGAACCCCTTCTGGGGCCACCAAAAAACTACTGGAAAACAGGGCCCCGATATGCTAGTATGTGGATCCAAGTAAAGTGTCAGGGGAGAGTTACACTTAAAGGCATCGTAGGTTAACAGCAGAATGGAACGGGTCCGAAGAGTACCTTTTCTTGATCTCAAATCTCAGATAGGACCGATTCGAAGCGAGCTTGACGAGGCCATTAGCGAGGCCATCGACGCGTCGGACTTCATCCTGGGTCCACGCGTGGAAGCGTTCGAGACTGCGTTTGCCGACTACTGCGGAGTGAAGCATTCACTCGGCGTAGGCTCGGGAACCGAAGCGCTGTTCTTGATTTTCAAAGCACTTGGTATTGGTGCCGGAGATGAGATCATTACCGTGTCGAACGTGTTTATCGCGGGCGTCGAAGTTATCGCGCGCCTCGGCGCGAAACCGGTGATCGTCGACGTCGATTCCGACACATTCAACATTGATCCGAACCTGGTGGAAGCGGCGATCACAGATCGCACGAAGGCAATCATGCCGATTCACCTCTTTGGTCTACCTGCCGACATGGATGCGTTGATGGACATCGCCGAACGGCACAACCTCTTCGTTGTGGAAGACGCGTGCCAGGCGCACGGTGCGATGTACAAGGGTCGGCGCGCGGGATCCATCGGCCACGCCGCCGCGTTTTCGTTCTACCCGACCAAGAACCTCGGTGGAATGGGAGACGGAGGCGCCGTCACGACGAACGATACGACTCTCGCCGATAAGATCCGCTCGTTGCGGCACCACGCACAAGCGGTTCGCAACCGCCACGATGAGATCGGCTACAACAGCCGTCTGGACAGCATTCAAGCTGTTGTCCTCAAAACGAAACTCAAGTACCTCGATGACTGGAAC
>JAPUJU010000251.1 GCA_027296025.1 bacterium | reverse complement strand
CGAATGACGAGCACAACGGGAAATGCCTTGAGGACCGCGATCCCCTCAGGGTCGGTGAAACGGAAGTTCATTCGAACGAAGTACGCGCCGAAGTAAGCAGCCGCTATCAGAATGAGGTCGCTTGCCACAACGAGAACGGTTCGACGTTCCCACAACAAACGGTCCCCTCTTTCGAGACTGCGGATTTTCAGTATGAGAAACGTGAAAATAGTCACCCAGCAGAGCGTAAGGAGCACGGGGAAGAATCCGCCCGCCCTAAAATACACAATGGCACTGATCCCAAGCATCACGGTCAGCCCGTACTCGAGAGCCGTGACCTGTTTGTGGTTCAAGCCGAGCTGCAGAAGGCGCTGGTAGTAATGAGTGCGATGCGCCTGGAAAATCTTCTCGCCGCGGATCGCTCGCATGATCAAGGTTAGTCCCGCATCGAGATATAATGACGACAGAATGAGTACGGGGATAAAAAACGGAATCCGCGGCGCGAGGCCGTCCCCAACCACCGCGATAAGGCCAAAACAGAAGCCGAGAAACGTGCTGCCACTGTCGCCCATGAAGAGCCGCGACGGCGGTATGTTGAACTGGAGAAAGCCGAGCGAGCTTCCGCTGATCGCGAGGCACAGGTAGCCGAGGGGCGCGTGCCCCACCATAAACGCGATGATCGCGATAAACCCGGCCGCGATAAACGCGCTTCCGGCCGCTAGTCCGTCGATCCCGTCAACGAAATTGAAGAAATTGATACTCGTGACAATGAAAAGAACCGTGAATGGAAGCGCGGCGACCCCCAGGTCAATCGTCCCGACCAGGGGAAGGTAGATCCCTTCGACGACATGACCGAACCCGACGACGATACCGGCCGCGAGCAGCTGCGCGGCAAACCGGAACGCGGGATGGAGAGAGCGAAAATCGTCGAGAACACCGGCTCCGAATATGATCATCGCACCGAGGACGAGCGGGAGAAACATCTCCATTCCGGGTGCGACGGCAAACAGGATCGTCAGAACCACGGCAAACGACCCGACGATCGCGATACCGCCGAGGCGCAGTTTGGGTACCTCGTGCGAGCTCCGTTGGTTCGGTACATCCACGAACCTTCTCATGCTGTGCACGCGAAGAAGCAGCAACGTCCCGACGTAAGAGAGCGCGAGGGAAAGAATGAATGTACCGATGCCGATCATCGACGAAAACGTCCCCGGTTTACCGTGATTGGGATCAAGTTTTAGAGAATAGAAACAAGGATGGACAGTGACAAGGTATTTATCGGCGGCGGCGTGTCAACCGGAATACGGGGGGAGGGCTTCCGGACGAGCCACACAGCCCACTCAATCTCTTGAAACAAAATCAATTACTCCTCACCGGCGAGGCCAGGAGTTCCTGGTAAACTCTGTCCATATCCGACACCATTCGCGAGGCGTCGAACTCCGGCGCTCGCCCCAGACCCTCGGCGCCCATTCGAGCCCGCAGTCCGGCGTCGGTGAGCAGTCGACCGACGCGATCGGCCATTGCATCGATCGCACCCGGCTCAACGAGATAACCGTTGATACCATCCGAAACCGCTTCGGCGCAGCCGCCGACGCGTGTGCATACGATCGGCAGCCGCGTCGCCATCGCCTGCGGAAGCACTCGCGGCAAACCTTCCCACAAACTACTGAGCAGAAACACATCGAACGCAGCCATCAGTTCCGGAACATCACTGCGGTGGCCGGTCAGTACGGTGCGGTCCGTGATCCGCCCTTCCTCAAGCGCGCGCTCGACCTGCGGTCGAAGAGGACCATCGCCGACGATGACGAACCACGCATCCGGATTGTCGTGGCTGATCCGAGAAAAGGCAGCGACAAGATCCACCGGTGCTTTTGCTGGATCCATGCGAAGCACGCTGCCAACCACCGGCCGTCCGTCGGGAATTCCGAGAGTGCGACGAGTTTCCGCTGCGGGAACAGTCGGGTTTCCGAAGCGATGCAGTTCGATACCGCTTCGAACGAGACGATAGTTCCCGGACTGCCCAATCCCGTTAGCGATGCCCTTTTCCTGATCCTTTGGCGATACAACTATAAGGCGGTCGCAGTAGCGGAGCGCTGCCTTCTCGACAATCACGTAGAAACGCCGGCTCCAGTCCGACATATGATCGTGGAAACTCCAGCCGTGCACGGTATGCACGACGTACGGAACCTTTGCCCAGCGAGCCGCGACGCGACCCAGTATGCCGGCCTTCGAGCTGTTCGTGTGCACGATGTCGTAGGAACCGTCGCGGATCATCCGATGAAGCGCGAGCAGCGCACGAAAATCGTTGAACGGATCGAGACGGTGCTTGAGCCGCGGGACTTCGATCATCCGGATCCCGCGATCGTCCGCCTCGTCGGCAATCGTGCCCTCGTCCCGGAAACCGGGACCAGTCGCCATCTCAACCGTGTAGCGTCCTTTGAATCTTGGGTCACGCTGCAGGCCGTCAGCAATCAGCAGTGCCGTCTCCTGGGAGCCACCGATAATCGGGCGTGTCATGAGCTGAAGTACCCGAATCGGACACGTCGCCTCGGCTGCTTCCTTGCTCGCGGGATGCGGTTGACGCCGATCGGGTTCCGACGTCATACCGACACGACCTCGCCTGCCGCCGCTGCATTCAGATACTCCGCAAGCCGTGGTCCATAGTTTGCAAGATTGTAATTCTTCTCGACCCACTCTCTGCCCCGTTGCCCCATCGTCACCCGCAGGTCCGGCGACCGGATCAGTCGAAGGAGTTTCTCCTCCCATTCCTCGTCGGTCGCTGCAAGAAAACCGTTCGTGCCGTCATTGATGATCTGCGGAGCGCCCGCGGTCGGCGACGCAACGGACGCGACACCCACGCTCATGTATTGCAGCAGCTTCAACGAACATTTGCCCCGGCACCAGTCCGAGTCGTCCAGCGGCATGATCCCGATATCGAAGGAGTGCAGATCAGCAACCTCCTCCACTTCGCTCCACACCTTGCCGACAACATTGACGCCATCGATGGCGATCGGATCGGAACCGACGAGCCTGAGAATGAAATCCTCCTGTGAGGCGACCCGGGACAGGGCCGATCCGATAACCTTGAGCCACCGGACGGTGAGCGGGTTTCCGATCCAGCCGATGACCGGCGGCTTCTGCTCCCGTCGAGTGTTGAGCGGAACGAACCGCTCGGCATCCACAACCGTAGGAAACTGGATGACGTTGCGCGCATGCTTTTCCGCGTACGATTTTAGAAAATCGTTCCCTGCCAGAACGAGCGCACTTGACCGGAGGACGTTGTCGATCTTGTTACCAAGCAACTTTCGTTTGAAAAATGAAGGAGACTCGCTGTACTGAAGAAAAACGGCATCGTCGATATCGATCACCAGTCTCAGCCCGGACATCGCCAGCAATCGTTCGGCGATCGCCGGCAGATATGGAAAAATCTCGCGTTCGACAAAAACAAGATCGTAACTGCGTGCTCTCATAAGCGCCGAAAACCGCTTCACGAAACGCCCCATAATATAGCCACGGGAGCGGCGCCCGACAAAGAGCTCGTCGAGGTACCGGCCGTCGACCAGCGGCTGGACATCGACTTCGATACCGGCAGCTTCCAGATACGGCTGAAACTGGTAGAGGCGATACCGGCTGCTAGGTCCGGGGCGAGTGTATTTCATCAGGCACAGCATTTTCATGGCAACACCGTTCAGCGGCGAGTGCTTCTCGAGCGGATTCTATACGTTTCCAGAGCGGGAGGTTGCGGGGGAAGTCATAGACTCTTCGACGAGCTGGCAGATCAGATGAATGGCCAGGAGGTGGATCTCCTGAATCCGTGCCGTATCGGAGTCGGGTACAGCGAGGCACGCTTCACTCACTGCACCGACCGTCCCACCACCCTGCCCGGTCAATGCGAATACTCTGGCACCCTTTTTCTTTGCCGTTTCACACGCCTTTACAATGTTCTTCGATTCCCCGCTTGTGGACAAGGCGAGCAGACAGTCTCCCCTGCGGGCCATACCGTTTAACTGCCTCGAAAAGACCTCATCGTATCCGTAATCGTTTGCGAGCGCCGTCACAACCGCGCTATCTGCTGTCAAAGCAAATACCCGAAGTGAATCCCGCTCTTTCTTGAACCGGCCAACGAGTTCGCCCGCCAGGTGCTCCGCCTGCGATGCACTTCCACCGTTGCCGCAAACAAAAACCGCACCCCCGGACGCGAGGCACTTCGAGAGTTCGCCCGCAATTTCCCGGACCTGTGAGAGCCCCTCGTCGGCTGTCCACCGGAGCAGCTTCATGCGCCTGCGCAACGATGTCTCGATGTTGCTCTTTTCTCCGGACACGCGACTCCTACGTGACGACGATGTCGCTGTTGTCACCAACCATGAACGAATAAGACTTCGGCGGCTTCTCACTCCGGCGCACGGTGACATTGCGGCCCATGAGACTGCTGCCGATCCGGGAACCGATATTGATGATCCTGCAATCTTCCAGAATGATACTGTTCTCGACCTCGCTCCCGACGATTTCGGTATTCGGCCCGATCGCTGTAAACGGGCCGATGTACGAATCAACGATGCGCGCTCCCTCACCTATGATGCAGGGTCCCCGGAGCACGCTGCGCTCGACCGTAACGTTACGGGCAAGTTCCACCTGTCCGTGCACCTCGGTTTCCGCATCCGGCGTGCTCGCGAGCACTGTCGTGAGCTCACGCAAGATGATGTGGTTTGCGTCGAGTATGTCCTCGAGCTTGCCCGTGTCCTTCCACCACCCTTCTACAATGGTCGAGTTCACCACGAAGTCTCTATCGATAAGGTATTGAATCGCGTCGGTGATCTCAAGCTCGCCGCGGCCGCTGGGCTTGATGTTCTCGATCGCCTCAAAGATCTTGTCCGTAAAAAGATACACTCCAACGAGGGCATAGTTGCTCTTCGGATGTTTCGGCTTCTCCTCGAGCGCGATGACGCGCTCGCCATCCAGCTCCGCAACACCAAACTCGCTGGGGTTGGATACCTGTGCGAGCAGAATTTGTGCGTCGTAGCCACCTTTCGTGAAATCCGATACGAACGAACCGACGCCGTGCTTCAGCAGGTTGTCTCCGAGGTACATGACGAACGGATCGTTCTTGATGAAATCACGCGCGACTTTCACGGCGTGCGCAAGTCCCAGCGGCGCTTTCTGGTGAACGTATGTCACCTTGATCCCGAGTTTCGAGCCGTCGCCAACCGCTTTTTTTATCTCGTCCGCGGTATCCCCCACAACGATGCCGACATCCGTGATCCCCGCATCCCGCACCGCTTCGAGGCCGTAGAAAAGTATCGGCTTGTTCGCAACCGGCACGAGCTGCTTCGAGCTCGTGTACGTTATGGGGCGAAGCCGCGTGCCTTTACCGCCGGCCAGAATCAGCGCCTTCATTCACACCACGTCCTTTCGATACTATTTCGACACCGCGATAACCGAGAGGATCAAACTTGTAACACTGACGAGCCCAACGAACAGTGATCCCAGCCGCTTCGCGGTTCGCACACCGACGATAACCGTTTCACCCCTGTAAACGGTGCTGTTCAGCTCTGCGTCCCGCTCTTCTCCATCGCGTGAAAGAATCTTGATCTTGCTGAAACTTCCCGATTCGTTCGGACCGCCCGCAAGCGCGACGTAGCGCTGCGCGGAAATCCCTGGACGATACGGAAACGCTCCGGGCGATATGACCTCTCCCGCAACATACACCTGTGTGTCGATCGGCGGAAAACTGATTACATCACCGGGATGAAGGACCATCGTCCCAAGCGAGTCACCGGCGAGAACTTCACCCACGCTGAAATAAATGAGCTCCGGCGGGAATGCGTTGCCCGCACGTTCGACAACGGCATTTTCGATGTCGAAGTTCGGCGTGAATCTGGACAATCGGGGAAGAAACGCGGCCAGTGTGACATCCTTCTCAATGTATATGTCTCCCTGGCGCCCACCCCCTCCGAGAACCCGTACCGGCTCGTTTTCATCCAGACTTCTGATATCGGGGACAACCACCACGTCGAGATCATCCAACTCGACGTCGGCCGCCTCATCGGCTGTCAAACGTTGCCCGGGTTTCGCCGAGGCGCCACCGGCACGCTCCAGTTCGATGGCCGATCGATTGCCGCGCGCTGTGAACCCGCCGGCAAAACGAATCAGGTCGTCTACCGTGTCCCCCGGAAGAAGTTCGTAGGTCCCAGGTATGAGAACCTCCCCGACGATAGCAGCCCTTTTCCCCCTCGCCGGAACATAGACCGTCTGCCCCTCTTTCAAGGTGGGGTTGTGTTCGAAGGCTCCGAATCTATTGAAAAGAAACAGGTCAACCGATCGAACGACCTCTCCCCCCTCGCGGATCTCGATCGATCGAGAACTGCCGTTGCCGCGAACTCCTCCCGCCCGCTGAATCGCCCGCCCGATGCGGAACGGGGCCCGCAGTTCCACCGATCGCGGGTTGTTGACCGAGCCAAGGACGTATACCAGAAAGCTTCTCGGACGCGCCAGTTGAAAGTCGATCACGCTGTTCTTGTAGTACGGCTTGAGGGCTTTCGCCGCATACATGCGAAACTCTGTAAGCGTCATACCGGCAGCCTTCAATATGCCCGCATTGGGGAGAATCACGGTCCCCTCCGGAAGCACCGTGAGACGCTCGACTCGGGTGGTCCCCACCCCACGCAGTATGAGGAACAGCTGATCGAGTGGACCGAGTACGTATGTGTCTGAATCGATCGGACCCTCGAGCGAAAGGCTCGGTGCCCCCGGTGTGGATTTGGCCTCTTCGCGCCCGTCGTCGGAAACACGGGTGCCATCCGTGATCAGGCCCTCGACCTGGGGCGCGGCACTCACCGCCGTGGCATATGGCAGAAGTGCGCACATCGCCAAAAGAACAAAAACAACTCGCATTGCCAAAACCTCTCTGATAACGGAACCAGTCATTTAGCCGCCCTCACCGAGCATCGTCCTCACAAAGCCGACGATATTTTCGAAGTCTTCGCCTCCCGCAACACCCAGTTGTGCCATATGCTTTTTCCCGCCCCCGCGGAACGAAAATTTCTCGCCCGCACTCGTCGCGATCGCGTTCGCCGCAAACGTTCCCTCCTCGAGCAGAGAATCCGATACGATTACTAGTACAGTCGGTTTCTTCTCTAAATCAAGGAATAAAAGACCGACACCACGCCCCAGGTTGCTGCGCAGAAGATCCCCCTGCTTTCGCAGACCGCCCAGATCTCCATCGTCCGTTCGGTATACGACCAACCGGATCCCGGAAATGTCCTGTGCGTTGGCGAGCGCTTCGCGAAGACGGTCACCGGTCGCCTCTTGATCCCGTTCGGCCAGTTTGCGCTTCATCGACTCGTTCTCATCGAGCACGGCCCTCGCCCGTCGCACAAGATCATCCGGCGACGTTTTCAGAAGCTCGGCCAGTTCGCGCTGACCTTCGAGCAAACCGTCGATGTAACTAAGCGCTCCGAGCCCGGTCAATGCTTCGATACGGCGGACACCTGCCGCAACGGCGGTCTCGTGCGTGACCACGAACGCGCCAACTTCACCTGTGTGCCGGAGGTGCGTTCCTCCACAGAGTTCTCTGGAAAACTCGCCGATCGTCACCATGCGCACCTTATCACCGTACTTTTCTCCGAACAGCGCCATTGCGCCATCATCGATCGCTTTTTTATACGACACGACTTTCGCGGACACTTCTGTATCCGACAGAACGTTGTCGTTCACGATTTCCTGGATTCTCCGAACCTCATCGTTGCTCAGCCCGTGGTGATGGTGAAAATCGAACCGCAGACGGTCCGGGGCCACGAGCGACCCCGCCTGCGAAACGTGGGTGCCGAGAGTCTTCCGAAGCGCTGCGTGAAGGAGATGCGTCGCCGTGTGGTTCCGCTCCGTGGACCGGCGCAACGTCCGGTCGACGGTCAACTGTACCTTTTTGTTCGAGTGAATCACGTCTTCCGCGCCGCCTGTGTCGATGTCCCAGTCGAGCCGGTGGACGATAAGCCCATTGCGCCGAAACACTCGTATGACTTCGAACACCTGATTTCCAAAACGAACGGTCCCCCGGTCGCTTACCTGTCCGCCACCTTCGGGATAGAAGACCGTGTGATCAGGCACGACTTCGACGGCGCTTCTCTCGCCAACGATGACCCGTCGAAAGGCAACGATTTCCGCACGGCACTCCAGATCCGTATAGCCTCTGAACTCCGTACTCTCCGCCGCGCGGATTTTGACGAATTCCGTCTCTTCAACCGCGTCCGCATTCGCGTGAAAGCTCCTGCCTCGCCCTCGCTCCCGCTGCGCGTCCATCTCGGCGACGTACCCCTTCTCGTCCACGCCCAGCCCCGCGTCTTCCGCTAGCTCTTTCGTCAGTTCGAACGGAAACCCGTACGTGTCGTAAAGCACAAACGCGTCCGTGCCGCTGATCGTTTTTTTCTTTTTGCTCCGCGTTCGATCGAGCACGTCTTCGAGTTTGTCAAGCCCTTGCTCGACCGTAACCAGAAACCGCTCTTCTTCGGCAGTAATAATATCCTTCACCACATCATGACGCTGGCGGATTTCCGGGTAACGCGAGCCCATCGTCTCTACAACCGCGTCGACGGCCGGCGACAGGAACGGTTCCCGGACGCCGAACGGGTGCATCTTTGTCAGGGCCCGGCGTAACAACCGCCGCAAGACATAACCACGACCCTCATTTGCAGGCATGATTCCTTCCGACAATGCAAAGACGAGAGCCCGCACGTGATCCGCGCCCACGTTGATTGCCAACCGTGCTTCAGTAACTCGGTCTTTCGGCACGGCACGCGCAACGGCATCACGGATCGGAAGGAACAGGTCTGTGTGAAAGTTGTCGTCGACCTCCTGCTTTATGAACGCGACCCGCTCGAGGCCCATGCCAGTGTCAATACCCGGTTTCGGCAGCGGATCGTACTTTCCGGACTCCGTGTAAAAGAACTGCGGAAAGACGAGATTCCAGAACTCGATATACCGGTCGCAGTCACAACCGGGAGCACATGACTTTTTGCCGCACCCACGTTCCTCCCCCGTGTCGTAATGAAGCTCAGACGACGGCCCGCACACACCCGTGTCGCCGACGGGCCCCCAGAAGTTGTGCGCTTTGCCCAGGCGCAGGATTCGTTTCTTCGGTATGCCGATTCGACCCGCCCACAGATCGAACGCCTCGTCGTCATCCTCGTAGACCGATATCCAGATCCGATTGCTGTCAAACGCCCACACGTCGCACGAGAGTTCCCACGCGAAGTCGATCGCCTCTTTCTTGAAGTAGTCTCCAAAACTGAAGTTGCCGAGCATTTCGAAGAACGTGTGGTGCCTCAGTGTGCGCCCGACGTTTTCGAGGTCGCTTTGCTTTCCGCCTGCGCGAAGGCACTTCTGAACCGAAGCCGCCATCGGGTACGGCGCATTGTCGGGGTCGCTGTAGTAACTCTTGAACGGCACCATGCCGGCTGCGGTAAAGAGGAGCGTGGGGTCGTCCGGCACGAGATTGGCGGAAGGCACAATGGTATGCTTCTTCTGTTCGAAGAACTCGAGGTAACTCGTAGCGAGATATTCACCCGAGAACCGGCTCTTCCCCCCGGAAGAACCTGCCTTTTTTTCTTTTCCGCGCTGTGCCATCTGCTCAATCCAGTTCAGCTTCAACACCCGACTCCTGCAGGAGCCGGTACATGACGCGATTGATCACGTCGTAATCGAGCCCCTTGCGTCGGAGGAGCCCACTCAGTCTGCGGATGTCTCCCTCGTCCGCTTTTCGCGAGCCCAGTTTCTTGCGCACTTCTCGCCAGGCGATGTCGTCCTGGCTTTCTCCCTGCAACTGAGCTTCGAAAACCGTGTCGATAATCGCAGCACCGATTCCGCGTTTCTTCAGTTCGACTCGTAACCGGTGCGGACCAAACCCTTTCGTCTCGATCCGGCCCCTGACGAACTCGGTGCAGAAACGAGAGTCATCCAGAAACCCCTCTTCGACGAGTTCTTTAACGATGCCGTTACGGATGGCCGGAAGGAGTTCGAGCCTCTCGAGCGCTTGCTTGACCTCGTAACAGGATCTCGCCCGAATCCCCAGGAGGTGAATCGCCTTGGCCCGGCCGCGATGGTATTGATCGATGCGGGAAAGTCTCTCGATGTCCTCGTCGGAAAGGACCTCGCCCGATTCGTAAGGAGGAGCCGCCGATTCGGGAATGGTAAAAAACCGCCCCCCCGAAAGCTTCAGAAACACCCTGTTTCGGGGGCGCGGTTTCCGTTCAACTAAAGTTTCTGACATTACTTCTTGGCAGCACGCGCCCGGCCGACCGGATCTTTCGGTGGCGGCGGCATCGCTGCCCCGGAACCGGTTCCGACAGCCGGCTTCTTATCCGTCACTGCTGCACCCTTCGGCTCCGCGACGGCGGCCGGTTTATCGCCCGCCGGAACGACCTTTTCAGGCTTGATCCCGAAATGCGCGCGAACCTTGCCATCGATCTCCGCGGTCAACTTCGGGTTTTCCTTGAGAAACCTGCGTGCCGCTTCCTTACCCTGGCCCAGTCGCTCATCGCCGTACGAATACCACGTACCGCTTTTGTTGATCACCTCGGCATTCGTGCCCAGATCGAGCAGATCCCCTTCGTAACTGATGCCCTCTCCGTAAATGATGTCGAACTCCGCGATTCGAAACGGCGGCGCCACCTTGTTCTTTACGACTTTGACTTTCGTGCGATTTCCGGAAATCGTTTCGCCATCCTTGATCGCACCGATACGCCGAATATCCATCCGCACGGACGTATAGAACTTCAGGGCGTTGCCGCCCGACGTCGTTTCGGGGCTTCCGAAGAGAACTCCGATTTTCATGCGAATCTGATTCGTAAAAATCAGACATGTCTTGGATTTCGACACAGCGCCCGTGAGTTTGCGAAGCGCCTGCGACATCAGTCGCGCCTGAAGCCCGATGTGCGAGTCACCCATGTCGCCGTTCAGTTCCGCCGCCGGGACGAGGGCGGCGACCGAGTCGACAACGACAACATCGACCGCACCGCTTCGAATCAACATTTCGGTGATTTCCAGCGCCTGCTCGCCGGTGTCTGGTTGTGAAATCAGCAGGTTATCGAGCTTCACTCCAATTTTCTCGGCGTAGGCGACGTCGAATGCGTGCTCGGCATCGACGAACGCCGCGATGCCGCCGTTCCGCTGGGCCGACGCAATAATTGACGTCGTCAACGTGGTTTTTCCCGAACCTTCCGGACCGTACACCTCGACGATCCTTCCCCGCGGCACACCGCCCACTCCGAGCGCGATATCCAGGCTGAGGCTACCCGTCGATATCGTATCGACCGGAACGATCGTGTACTCCTTGCCGAGACGCATGATCGCGCCCTGACCGAAGCGCTTCTCGATTTGCTCTACCGCGAGACTGAGCGACTTCTCGTCACCCTTTTCTGTGGGGACCGGTTTTGCCCCCGTTTTGCTGTTCGACATGGTTTACCCTTTCCGTTAACGTTCCACACACCACACAGCCGGCAGTCACCGTCTCGACGCGTACCCTCCCCAGCCGGCACCCCCGGGAAACGGGTTGAAATCAACGCTTTTCGTCGGACTAAGCGGAATACTATCACTTCGGTTTTCTCAGCGCAATCTCTTTAAGGCTCTGGTACTGGACGCCTTGACGCCTCAGATGGCTCTCCATGAGTGTCAGGGATGTGACGGTTTCGCGGGCGCCTGAGACGGCCGGAGAACGTTCGAGAGCGGCGGCCAGGTCACCCTCCAGGGGCGCCTTGACGCGCGCGACCGTGACGTGCAGCCGGAACGGGCGACGCTCCTTTTCGATGCCGACAGCCGTTAGTGATTCGTCGACACGTTCGGCGAGACGCGCCAGCAACCTGGCGCCGTCCACAATTCTGTAAAAAAGAACACGGGGTCGCTTCAGATTCGGAAAACCGCCCAGTTCACCGAACGTGATCGAAAACGGTGCGATCGAGCGGCACGCTTCGCTGACGACCTCAGCGAGTCCCGTCACCTGCTCCGGAGGAACGTCACCGAGAAACTTCAGCGTGACATGAAAATTGTCCCGCGCCACCCACCGCCACGGCGGGTCGTCGATACCAATCCCTCGAATCGCATTGGCGATGCGGTCCTTCGTATTGTCACTGAGATTGACTGCAAAAAAGGCTCTCATGGTGACACCCGTCGTTGATCGAAGTGGGCATGGTCACGAACCCTTCGCGAGAGGAAAGCGAAGATCCACCCCTGAAAGCGTTTGGCCGAGCGCGGCGACAGTCGGTCGGCGCCGGATACCATGACCGCTTCGAATCGGCATCCCCGGTCATCACACCCGGGTTAACTTACGATAGAGAAGATACAAGGTGGCGTACGCGACCCGCTCGCGAATCGTGATACGG
This sequence comes from bacterium, assembly GCA_027296025.1. Lineage (GTDB taxonomy): Bacteria > Krumholzibacteriota > Krumholzibacteriia > WVZY01 > WVZY01 > JAPUJU01. The sequence goes on along the minus strand of JAPUJU010000251.1, from coordinate 5,818 downwards.
TCGCCGGGAAACACGCGGTGCCGGATTTCCTCTCCGTCGCCCGATGCAAGACCGAAATATGTCAGGCCGACTGGTTTTTCCTTCGTGCCGCCGTCCGGACCGGCGATCCCGGTCGTGGCAAGTCCGTAGGTGGCGTCCGTCCGGGCACGGATTCCCGCTGCCATTTCGCGGCAGACCACCTCGCTCACCGCACCGTGCTTTTTGAGGGAGGCCTTCCTGACACCGACGAACTCGACTTTCGATTCGTTGCTGTATGCTACGACATCGGCAAGAAGATACGCGCTGCTTCCGGGCGTATCAGTCAGGTTCTTTCCGATAAGTCCGCCGGTGAGCGACTCCGACACACCCAGAGTCTCTCCCCGCTTGATGAGCAGGTCACCGACAACCGCTTGAAAACTCCGGGTACCCTTCCCGAAGACGTGCGCTCCGAGAATCTCTCGCAAACTTGCCTCGAATTTGTCGGCACGCTTCTTGAGTTTTTTCAGGTCACCGTCCGTCCGTGCAGTGAGGACAACATCCACCCCACCGAGATGCGGCAACGACGATACTACGAATTCTTTTTCGAAATTTGCAAAGAGTGGCCCGACTTTCGGCGTCATGTCGGATTCACCGATGCCGGTCGTACGGAATGTTTCCGTGAACAACGGATCACGCCTAAAGATCGATTGCAGTTTGTCGAGCACTGTAGACTCCATCATGGGACGCAGTTCCCTCGGAGGCCCGGGGAGAACGGCGACGAGACACCCATCTTTTTCAATCATGAATCCGGGGGCCGTGCCAAGTGCGTTCGGTATCACCTCGGAGCCCGGCGGGAAGTACGCCTGGCGTTTGTTGCTCTCGTGCGGAGTCTTGTTGAAACGACTGAACACGCCAACAATCCATTTCCACTGGTCTTCCCGGAACTCCAGCGAGGCCCCGAGACCGTCGGCTACGGCTTCTCGAGTAATATCGTCATGTGTGGGCCCCAACCCTCCACTGACAACGATGGCGCGGGCCGACCGCATTCGCCGACGAACCGTATCGCCGATAATCTCACGATCATCCGGGACGATGTGCGCCCGCGTGAGGCGCACGCCGATAGTTCCTATGAGATTGCCGATGAATTGTGCGTGAGAATCCCTGCGTTCGCCCTTCAGCAGCTCATTGCCGACGAGAATGATTTCGACTTCACTGGTTTTTGCCATGACTAGAGAAAACGACCGACGACGGGAAAGAGCAGTGCGATCAGAATCATCACAATGCGCGTGTAGATCCCTGCGAGAAAATCGTCGATCACGATCCCCCATCCTCCGGGAAGTGTTTGTGACCGCGCCACGGGCGGTGGCTTCAACACGTCGAACACACGAAAGAGGAAAAAGCCGAGGGCCACACCCACTAGCGTCGGTTCGGCAAGAACAAGAACCACCTGCATGCCCACAACTTCGTCGATAACGGCAACGCTCGGATCCTTGCCGTACTGTTTCTCGAGGCGAGTCGACACGGGAATCGAGACGATCAATGTGCCGAGAAGAACCCACGGGTTGGCCAGCCACTCGCCCCCCGGTACGAAGAGGTAGATCAATGAGAACACGAGGCTGGCAAACGTGGCGGGCGCAAACGGAAAATATCCCGTGAAAAGAAAGCTGCCAACCAGTTTTACAAGGAAGTTCAAACGGCCCTCACACGTTGGCGTTCCAGATCGATGAAGCTGGAACACTACATGTTACATGCACGGATTCGGGCCCGGCAACGACTAAGTTGGCTGATGAAGAAACGACTAGTTCTGGGAAAGTCTCGCGAGGACGCCCTTGGCGACCGCTTTGAGTGTGTCGAAGACGCCCGTTCCCTGGACCGCGACAGCCTCAACACTCGGATACTGCTCGGGGTTCAGTTCCTGCTCGAGTTCCTCGACGGTAATGACGTCGGGCATGTCCCGTTTGTTGTACTGGAGTACGAACGGGATTTCCTCGAGCTTGAGCTTGTAGTCTTCCAGGTTCTCGTGGAGGTTATAGAGACTCTCGATATTCGCGTCGTAACGCGAGCTTTGCGAATCCGCTACGAAGACGAGGCCGTCGACACCACGCAGGATCAGCTTCCGGCTGGCATCGTAGTAGACCTGCCCGGGAACTGTATATAAATGAAAACGCGTCTTGAATCCCTTGACCGTTCCGAGCTCAAGAGGCAGAAAGTCAAAGAACAGCGTTCGATCCATTTCCGTCGCGAGAGTAATCAACTTACCCTTGGTTTCCGGCGCTACTTTGTTGTAGACGTGCTGTATATTGGTTGTCTTGCCGCAAAGGCCGGGACCATAATAAACAATTTTGCAGTTGATTTCTCTAGATGAATAGTTAATGAGCGACATCTAGTCTCTCCGTGGGTCAGTCAGAGAATAGTGAATCGATCTCTTTGTTCAGTTCGTCTGCAAACTCTTCATCGAATTCATTCAGATCTTCGTTTTTGTATTCGAGCTTGTTGAAGAGTTGAGTGAGAATCGAATCCAGGCCTTCCACCGCTTTCTTTACTCGAAGCCGAACGAGACCAAGTGTGGTCCGCTTGTTGAAAAGCACAACAAGGATGATGTGTTCGGCCACTCGCGCGAGGTACATGCTGTCGTCGGCACCCTGGTGGTACAGGGTTGAGAAATCCTTTTCGCCGATCAGCTTGGCAAGCTGGCTGTTCGCCTCGAAGTCCGCGGCGCACAACGATGCGAAGCTCATCAGGTCGAAGTCTGGCTCCAAGCCGACACTTGCGATCATCTGACCCGTCTTATCGATCAGCAATACACTCTGCGAGTTGGAGTTCTTGAGGAGTTCTTTCAGGACGCTGGTTATCGCCCTGTAGTCTTCCTCATATATCGTCCAATCGGCTTTTACCATGAGCTACTCCACTGTTTTGACGGAGGCCCCTATAGTTTCTCGCGTCTCTCCAGGGCTCCAGCGAGCGTTACGTCATCAGCGAACTCAAGAGTTCCACCCATGGGAAGCCCCCTTGCAAGTCTCGTGACAGAACAGGGCGCTGCCTCCAAAGCTTTTCTGATGTAGAGGGCCGTGGTGTCCCCCTCCAACGACGGGTTCGTCGCGATGATAACTTCTTTGATATTAAGGGCTTCCACCCTCTCTTCCAGGCTCTTCAGGTTCAGATCATCCGGACCGATCCCGTCGATGGGTGAAAGAACCCCGTGAAGCACATGATACAGGCCCCGATATTCTCCGGTTTTTTCAAGAATCAGGACGTCCTGAGGCCCCTCGACTACGCAAACGATCTCGCGATCCCGTGTAACGTCCTTGCAAATTGCACATTCGGGGGCCTCTGTAATGCTCCCGCAGCTCTCGCAGAATCCCACTTTGGTCTGCAGCTCCAGAATCGTCTTTCCCAGGCGCTCAGCGTCTCGTGGATCAGACTTTAGAATGTGTAACGCGAGGCGCTGGGCGCTTTTGCGCCCGATGCCCGGCATCCTCGAGAACAGTTTGACCAGGGTTGCGAGCGTCTCTGAGCCGTAGTCCATCCGAGCACCCCCTGCGGAAAGCAATAAACCTACCCCCCCCACTCCCCGGGGGACGCTGATTTTCAGTTGATATGGGATTGAAGATATAGTGGAAAGGCCCCGTGAGCGCAGAGCTTAGAACAGTCCAGGCATAGGCAACCCGCCCGTGACCTTCGACATCTCTTCCTTCGCGACCTCGAGTGCCGAGCGCCGTGCATCGTTGACCGCGGCTACCACGAGATCCTCGAGCATTTCTTTGTCGCCCTCACCAAACACTTCGGAATCGATTTCAATGTTGAGAAGCTCCTGTTGTCCGTTCATCCGGACCTTCACCATGCCACCTCCGCTCGACCCTTCGACTTCTTTTGCCGCAAGTTCTTCCTGAATTTTGGCCATCCTGGACTGCATTTCCTGGGCCTGCTTCATTAGTTTGCCGATGTTTACCACGGTGTCTCCTTCACTGCGGGTGATAGCGAACAATTTCTCCGTCAAAGTCATCCAGAATTTTCTTCACGATGGGCTGATTCTCGATTTCACGTTTTGGCGCGGTCGTTTTGTCATCGCCGACCAGGTTTGATCTCTCCCGGGCCGCTTCACCTTTCTCCCCTTCCGAAAAGCAAACAAGTTCCAGATCCTGACCGAAGTAGCGGCTCATCGTGTTTTTCAAGAATTTCTTGTTGGCGGCATCTTCCACCTGCTCTCGTTGATAGCCGAATTTCTTGCCAAAACGAAGCGTCACCGTTTTGCCATCGATCGATTGAACTGTCCCGCTAATCAGGCAAACGCCGAGCGATACTTTTTTCTGCCGAACATACGTAACGAAACCATCCCACAACTTTCGAACCGACGCGTAGTCCAGCGAAGCAAAATCGACGTCCGGCCCCGCCACTTCCTCATGGTCCGGTTCGCTCTCTGGCGGCTCCCCTGTGGGCGCCGGTGCTTCCCGAAACCCCGCCGCGGACGGCACTACCGACGCGGTACCGGCGGGCGGTGATGCCTTTCTGCCCGTCGCGGGCTTCGTTTTCTTCGTTCGCCGGGCGGCGGGCGTCGTACCCGTTCCGCCGGAGCGCTCTAGCCTGCCGAGGACTTCCCGGATCTCCGTCTGCCGGTCCAGCAACGCAAGGTCCACAAGTGTACTCTCGAGCAGTATACGCGGGTCACTCGCAATTTTCATGCGCGTCGCAGCATTGCAGAGGCGCTCAACACTCGTCACCAGATCGGCGAGTTCGTACGACGGAAGTATCTCGCGCAACGCTCCAAGTTCGTCCTCGGACCGATAGATCAGCTCCGCGAGATCATCCGACGATTTAAGAAGCATCAGATCGCGATGCCCCTCGATCAATGCATTCAACAATTCGTCCAGGTCGACACCCTGCCGGATCGCGTCGTCCAGCCGTTGGAGAACACCGGTGGGCTCGCGTGACCCGATCGCGCCCAAAAAATCCATCACCATCTCATGATCGAGGAGCCCGAGAATGTCGCGAACCGATGTCGTCGCGACTTCGCCCGAAGACGCGGTGATGCATTGGTCGAGCAGGCTTTCGGCATCACGGAGGCTTCCCTCCGCCTTGCGCGAGAGCAGACGAAGCGCTTCCGACTCGAACTTGACCTTTTCTGCCTTGCAGATTTTCTCCAGCAACGTCGATATCTCAGCCACTTCGAGCCGTTTGAAATGATGCCGCTGGCAACGGGACCGTATCGTGTCGGGAATTTTGTGCGGCGCCGTCGTCGCGAAGATGAAGTAAACGTGTGCGGGCGGTTCTTCCAGTGTCTTCAGCAACGCGTTGAACGCATGCGTCGAGAGCATGTGGACTTCGTCGATCACGTAAACTTTGTTCGCGAATTGACTCGGGACGTACCCGATGCTCTCCTGCAGCTCGCGAACTTCACCGACACCGGTGTGGGAGGCACCGTCGATTTCCATGACGTCGAGGTTTTTCCCCTGCGTGACGCCGACGCACGAGTCACACGTGTTGCAGGGATTCCCCTCTTTCAGGTTCGTACAGTTGATGACCTTGGCAAGGATACGGGCGGTACTCGTCTTGCCGCAGCCTCGCGGGCCGGCGAAAAGGTACGCGTGTGAAATACGATTCGCCTGAACGGCCCGTTTCAGTGTTCGGGTAATATGGTCCTGTCCAACCACCTCATCGAAGGTTTGGGGGCGCCATTTTCTTGCAAGAACTTCGTAGCTCAACGTGGACCTCCACATGAAACCGACCGCACGGTCGTCGCCGGGATTCGTTCACACCGATTGCCCGATTCCCAAGAGATCGTGCACCCGCCTCTGAACGCTGACACCGCTCCACCCCAATGGGTTAGCTCCAACCAGGTACCCCCATATCACATGACCAATCA
>JAPUJU010000250.1 GCA_027296025.1 bacterium | reverse complement strand
GAAGCACACGGCCACGCCGCGACGGGGCACGATCACGGCGAGGCCGAGAAACACGGGCATGGAGACGAGCACAGCGAAGCCACCGAGTCCGATGGCGGCCTGCCGTATTTCCAGGCAGCTTTCTCGCTTACGCAGTACGAGTGCCCCATGAACTGCGTGGCGCCGACCGATTCGCCGGGGAAATGCCCCACGTGCGGAATGGCGTTGGAAGAAAAGGAAGTCGCCTTCGATGCGGTGGTGATCATCAAGACAGACAAAGAAACGTTCAACGTTAAGGGATTTGAGTACCCCTTCCTTGATTACTCCTCGATCGTGTCCATGATGGAAGCTCATTTAGACGAGATCCAGGAACTCATAGATTCTGGGCAGCTCCTGAAAGTCCACCCAGTCGCTTCCAAGATCTCACGGTTGGCCGAGTCGCTCCCGAACGCCAAAGATTTCCCCGAAGATGATCGGAGCACGGTCAAAAGTACCTGTAAGGAGATCATCTCGCTTTTCGCCGAGATCGATAAGGTCGCCGACGCAGAGAACAAGGCGGAGACAATCCAGGTGCTCGATAAGTACCGCAATAAAGTCGCCGTCCTCGAGAAGTACGCTCACGAGGAGCCGGGACACTAGAGGGGTTTGAACAGAGGAACTCTCACTATTGGAGAAATATCTCGATTCCGGGCCGGCTCAGGCCGAGGGGTCGATCCCGTACTTCTTCATCCGGTAGAGGAGAACGTGTCGCGGGATGTCGAGGGAACGCGCCGCGCGAGATTGGTTCCAACCATTTCGTCCGAGCGCATCGCGGATCAGACTCTCTTCGGCTTCCTGAAAAGTTGGATGGGCTCCGCGGGCAGACTCTGGCTCCGGCCGCCCGACGTTTCCGCTTCCGAAATCAGCCGGGAGGTCGCGAACACCGAGCACGTCGTCGTTGCGAAGAAGCACCATGCGTTCGATGAGGTTTTCCAGCTCGCGGATATTGCCCGGCCATTCGTACGCCACGAGGCGCTCCATCAGTGCACGGTCGATGCTCACGGTCGTCCCCTTGCCGGAGCGTTCCACAAACGCCCGGGCGAGAACAGAAATGTCGTCTTGCCGCTCGGCCAGGCTGGGAACACGGATGGGAATTACATTGAGGCGATAGAAGAGGTCATCGCGAAATAGCCCGCGGGAGACCTGCGCCTGCAGGTCAACATTCGTGGCGGCGATCACGCGCACGTCCACCGCGCGAGTTCGCTCCGAGCCAACGGGCTCGACGGTGCGTTCCTGAAGTACACGGAGAAGCTTCACCTGGAGATCGATGGCGAGCTCACCCACTTCGTCGAGGAGGATTGTGCCGCGATCGGCCAGCTCGAATTTGCCTTTTTTCTCCCGCGTGGCCCCGGTGAAGGCGCCTTTGGTGTGTCCGAAGAGTTCCGACTCGACCAGGTCGCGCGGGATCGCGCCGCTGTTGATGGCAACAAACGGTCCATTGGCGCGATGACTGCGGGTGTGAATCGCGCGCGCCACGAGCTCCTTGCCCGTTCCCGAATCGCCGGTGAGCAGCACCGTCGCATCGGTGGTCGCAATCCGCTCGACCATCCGCATCATTTCCTTGAACGGTTTCGACACGCCCATGAGCTGCATGCGCGACTCGCTCTCCTGTAGGCGGCCGCGGAGCAACTGGTTTTCCTCTTCGAGCCGGCGAAACGCGACCACCTTGTCGATCACGGCGAAGAGCTCGTCGTCGTTGAAGGGCTTGGTGAGGTAGTCGAACGCGCCGAGCTTGACCGCTTCGACCGCCTGCGCCACGGTGGCGTGGGCGGTGATGAGAATTACTTTGAGGTCGGGCTGCACTGTACGTGCTTTAGCGAGCAGTTCAATGCCATCGACGTTGGGCATGCGGATGTCCGACACCATCAGGTCAAACGTCCCCTCGGCAAGCCGGTCGAGGGCTTGCTGACCGTCCTCGGCGGTGGTTACGTCGTGGCCCCGCTTGACCATTTTGAACTGGAACACCCGTCGCACGGAGTGGTCGTCATCTGCGAGCAGAATTCTCATTCCTCCCCCCTCCCAGAGCCGGACAGAGGAATCCGCACTTCCACGCGAGTGCCTTTCTCCGCTACGCTTTTCACGTGGATCGTTCCGTCGTGTGCATCCACGATGGCACGCACCACGGCAAGCCCCAGGCCCGTGCCCGAGGGGCGGGTGGTGAAGAACGGTTCAAAGATGTGGGGCGCGGTTTCATCATCAATGCCCGCTCCATCGTCTTCCACGAGGACCTGCGCGTCACCGTTGTGTGCCGTGACGGCGACACGCACCGTGTCGCCGGATCGCGACGCCTGAACAGCGTTGAGGAGAAGGTTGAGTGTCATCTGGTGGAGTTTTTCGGAGTCGCCGTCGACAAGGACGCGGGTGTTGGCGTCGGCCTGGATGGATACGCCGTCCTGTGCCGCTTGCGAATTCACCTGGCGGGCCGTCTGGCGCACCGTGTCCGCGATATCCATGCGTTCACGTCGGGTCTCCCGGGGACGTGCGAACTCGAGAAACTCCGAGACCCGGTCGTCGATGCGGCGCACTTCACGCCTGAGAATGCCTTTGAATTCTTCGCGCTCTTCACGCGATGTTTCGTCATCGGTCAGGATGTCGGCTGCGCCTTTGATCGAAGCGAGCGGATTCTTGACTTCGTGTGCAACCCCCGCGGCGATCTGGCCGACGAGGGAGAGCTTCTGCGACCGTTCCACCTGTTGCTGCGCTTCCTGACGCAAACGCCGCGCGGCGAACTCGCGGTCGACCAGCACACCGATAAGAATGGCGAACATGTAATAGAAGACGATCTCTGCAATCTCGGTCGC
>JAPUJU010000025.1 GCA_027296025.1 bacterium | reverse complement strand
CACTATCGAAGAGGACCACCTGGTCATCGAGATGCCGGACTAGGCGTCCAAACCGCGGCCTCTTCGATCTCCAACGAGCAAGCACATGAACATCGGAATCATCGGGTTACCGCAAACCGGTAAAAAAACGCTCTTCGAGTTGCTTGTCGGTGCCGGGTCGGTCCCCGTTCAGACCGACGTACGAAAAGCAATTCGCGGAGTGGCCGATGTCATGGACCCGCGCTTCGACCGCCTGATCGAGATGTACTCCCCCAAGAAAAAAGCACAGGCGCGAATCGATATTGTCCTGCCGTCAAAAATAGAAGAAGGATCGGTCTCGGAAGGCGACATCTTCCGCGACCTCGCGGACGTGGAGGTGTTCTGTCACGTCGTACGTGCGTTCGAGGACGATGCCGTTTATCACGTCTCCGGATCGCTGGACCCGGTCCGCGACGTGGACTATGTGAATACGGAATTCATTCTTCATGACCTCGTGTTTCTGGAGAAGCGCCTCGAGCGGCTCGAAAAGGATCTCTCGAAGGTAAAAAGCGAGAGCGGTGAACGCGAGAGGGACTTTCTTCGGGAACTGAAGAAGGTTCTCGATGAGGAACGTCCGCTGCGCCGCGTCGACATTGCTCCCAAGGACGAGAAGATCATCCGGAGTTATCCGCTTCTCTCGCGACGTGAGATGATCGTCGTGCTGAATGTCGGTGATGAGGACGTCGCAGACACCCAGCGAGTGACTGAAATGAGCCAGCGCTACGCCCCGGCCGGGATCCGCATCGTCGCGGTGGCCGCGCGCCTCGAGTCAGAGATCGCGTCACTCGAAACCGAGGACGAGCGCGAGGAATTCATGACGGAAATGGGCGTTCAGGACACGGCGCTCCACCGATTGGCGGGCCAGTGCGTGGACGCGCTCGGGCTGATCTCCTTCTTTACGGTCAGCTCTGACGAAGTCCGGCAGTGGTTCGTTCGCAAGGGAGCCAACGCGGTGGAGGCGGCGGGCAAGATCCACAGCGATCTGGCCCGGGGATTCATAAGGGCGGAAGTTATCAAATACGAAGATCTCGTCGAAATCGGGTCGGAGGAGAAGGTGAAAGCAGCCGGGAAGCTCGCCGTGAAGGGGAAAGACTACATCGTGAACGATGGCGACACCCTCTACATCCGATTTAATGTCTAGGACGGCCCCAGAGACGGTTTAATGGGCCGGTCTGACCCACGACTAAACAAAAAGAAGTGGATTTGACTCTCCCCTATGTTATACTTATATTACCCCTAAGGGACAGTTAATCTATAACTTAGCTCGCATCATTCTTCGAGGGGTAAACATATGAGATCCCTCCTCATCTCGATCCTCTGCCTGGCGCTCGCCGGACCGGCATCCGCGCTCGTATACAAGACAAAAAAAGCAATCATCGGACAATCCCCATACAAAGCCGTTCCCGGCTCGCCATCACAAAGCCTTCAGATGTTTTATTCGGACAGCGGCCGACTTTTCCTTTCGGTCGATGCGCTGGGCACGGACCTGAGCGCCGGGTCGATTCAGGTCGAGCGGCCGGAAGGTGGAACCGTGCGCAGGGCGTTCCTCGTCGCCGCGTCTACCGGTTTCAGCGGCTATGAAATCCGAGACGGAGACGTCAGCGTCGATGGCACCGCGGTTGTCTGGTACCAGGCGGTGCCGAACTCGATCCGTTCGTGGAACGCGCTCGCTGATGTAACCGCACTGGTCAAGCCGCGGCTCGATGTGTCATCGGCAGCAGGCCGTGTGCCCGTCCAGATAGAGGAAACAAACACACACTGGATCGACGGAGTCATTCTCATCGTTGTGTTTGACGATCCGAACGAGTGGCGGGAGAAAGACATATCACTGTTTTTCGGTGCGCACGCTGTTGACGGTGACCGGTTTACGATCACCATGGCCAAACCCATTACTCACGAGCATTTGCTCCTGGAACTCGGTGTCGGCATTTCGTTCGGAATGCAGACCTCGAAGGCAGAGGAACAGTACAGTGTGATCAGTGTGAATGGCAACCGGCTGACGTCTGCCGCGGGCGGTCCGGACGACGGGTCTCCGTCGATTGGCGCGCTGATTACGGTTGGTGGTCTGGACGATGACAGTACGAATCCGATGGACGCATTTGCGCCGGTGGTGAATCTGGTCAGTGATGACGAGTACTACGATCTCCGGCCGTTCGTTCGTCCCGGTGACAACCAGATCGAGATCGAAACGCGCAATCCGTCGAAGGACGAGAACCTGCTTTTCGCGAGCTTCGTCGCTGCAGAAGGTAGTGCCGATGCTCCGAGTCGCGTGAGCAAGGCGGGTAGCGAATCGGATATCGGCACGATGGCGGGTGTCGGCATGCTCGGCGGAGCGGCAGCAATCGGTACGCCGATCGGCGTCTCTGGCGGAGCGGGTGGAACGGGTGGAGGAGCAGTCCTTGTCCCCGGCGTCGTATCCGGCCGTACATTCGATCACGACTCCGATACGATCGTTCTGGACGGAACCACGGGGGCAAGCCGGGTCGGCGAGGAGACGCGAGTCACGACGCGAGTTGTTGACATCGACGGGGATGGTCTGCCGGGTATCGACGTTCGACTCAAAGTTATCGGCGGACCGCACGCCGGTGCGGTGACACAGTCCAGAACTGACGAACGGGGCGAGGCCGTTTTTCTCTACCGCGGCGTCTCGAGCGGAACCGACTCCCTGATGGCGATGGTCTCATACGAAGAGGGTCGGTACTCTGGCTCGAACATTATAGAACACGAGTGGCGGGGCATTTTCCTGACGGGCTACCTGGATATCAATCCGGGCACGTGCCCGAATTCCGTGAGCGTTCACACCGAAGAAGTGTCGGCGGCACTGATGGGACTGCCCGGTTTCGATGTCAACGAAATCGAGGTAGGGTCACTCTATCTCGAAAACGTGGCTCCTGTACGGTTCTCATTCGGGGACCTCGGCCGTCCGGGTGACCAACCAGATTGCCCGTGTTCCGAGGACAGTGGAGACGGGGTCGATGACCTGCTCCTGTACTTCAAAACGGCAGACCTCGTAGACGAACTTGGCTATGCGAATGGGACCCCTCGCCCGATAACACTGACCGGCCGACTGAAGAACGGCGACGATTTCGAGGCAACGAACTGCGTCGTCCTCACCAACGGTGAAGACGCCCCGCAGGTGCCGAACAATAATATTCTGGCTCCGATCACGACGGAAACGATCGACGATCCGGGTGATGTGGGTAACAAGGAATAGGGCCTCCTGACTCCTGGGCGGCTTCGGCAGCTTCATCGCAAATAGTTCTTGACGTTATGCAGCGGGAGTTTCTATCGTGCCGCTGAAGGGTCGTAACCACGTATACGCACGGAGGCCCGTGCATGAGGGGGTTCACCTCAACGGCGAACCTTGTACTCGAGAACCCCCTCTCTAACTCATTCCCGACCGTACCCCGTATTCGCGCTCAGGCGGGTACCTGCATGTCTCGTCTCTTGCGCCGTCACGATCCGACATCATCGCTGCTTCGACCGGCAGGATTTCTGGCGTGCATTCTTGTTGCTCTACTGGGGTGCACAGAAAAGGCGAAACAGGGTTCAGAACGCACTGTCGTGATCGGCGTCATATCTGATCCGAAAACACTGAACCCGCTCTCCGGCACGTCCGTCCTGACCCTCGATATCACGAAGCGGATATTTCTCAAACTAGCGGATTTACAGGGCGACTTTCTATCATTCGAGCCGAGGCTGGCCTAGTGTTGGACGTTCGACCCGGACGGCCTCGCCATTACGTTCACGCTGCGTCGCGACGTGACGTGGGAAGACGGTGTGTCGGTGACGGCTGCCGACGTTCATTACACCTGGGTCCTTCAGACCGACACATTGGTCGCCTGGTCCGGACGGAAACTCAAAGAGCGTATCCGCGACGTGCAGGTGGTCGACGACCACACCGTGCGCTTTATTTTCACGAACCGCTACCCGTATCAACTCATGGACGCGAACGAGGGGGTGATTCTGCCGAAGCATCTGCTCGAGGAAATTCCCCGCGATTCAATTCGCACGGCGGATTTCGGACAACGTCCTGTGGGAAACGGTCCGTTTCGCCTGTCGAGGTGGGTCCATGGTCAGTACATCGCACTCGAGAGAAACCCCACCTACTACGA
>JAPUJU010000249.1 GCA_027296025.1 bacterium | reverse complement strand
CACCTGCCGGACCTGGTCGATCGAGATGTTCAGCGCGGCGAGGCGATCTTGTAGAATATCGACATGGATTTCCTCTTCGAGCCCGCCCTTTATCTCCGCAGCCGCAATCCCCATAACCGTTTCGAAGTCCGGCTTGAGTTTGCGGTCGGCGAGCCTGCGCACGTCGGCCAGGCTACCGGGTCCGCTGAGCGCGAGACGCATGATCGGATCGAGGGACGGATCGAAACGAAGAACGATCGGATCCTCCGCTTCTTCCGGGAGGATCAGTCGATCGAGTTTCTCGCGCACTTCCATGGACAGAAGGTCCATGTCAGAATCCCAGTTAAATTCCAGCGTGACTTCCGATACGCCGGCGCGCGATACGGAGTGAATGTTTTGAAGCCCGCGCAGTACGCCTACCGTCTCTTCGATCGGACGTGTGACGAGATTTTCAACTTCTTGTGGGGCTGTGTCCGGAAACTCGGTCTGGATGGTCAGTGAAGGATAGCTGATGTCGGGAAAGAGCTCGAGCGACAGGCGCTGGTAGCCCACAAAGCCGAAGGCCACGATTGCCATCGCGGTCATGAATACGGTGACGCGCCGTTGCACGGCCAGCGCAACGAGAGAACGCATTACGATCCTGCCCGGGTAGTCTCCGCAACGGCGGAGGTCGGTACCGCTTCCACCTCTTGTTGATCACCGATAATCTTGATGGGGGATCCATGCTTGAGAGAGCGCTGTCCTTTGACGACGATCCGCTCGCCGTTTTCAACACCGCTCACTATCTCAGCGCTCTCGTCATCCTGGAAGCCGACTTCTACAACACGTCGCTCCGCTGTGCTGTCCACCACGGCCACATAGATGATTTGATCACCCCGGTCGGCAAACACAGAAATCTTTGGCACCAGCGTCCGGTCGTACCTCCGCTCGGTCACAATGCTTACCTCGGCAAAGTCCCCGGGGCGCGTCCCTTCCGGGTACTCGGAAATCTCGATCGTCACCTTGATAGTGCCGCTGGTCGGGTCAATGACAGGACTGACCAACTTGATTCGTCCGCTCAAACGCGTTTCGTTGCTGTCGAGTGTGAGGTTGACAGCCTGATCCTGCTTTAGCAGTTTGAATTCTTTCGACGGCACATGGACCACGGCGAGCAACGGATTGAAGTCCGCGATAAGAAAAAGTTCGGTGGCCTGGTTAACGTTCTGCCCGATATTGACCATGCGGCTCGTTATGCGCCCGGTGAACGGTGCTCGCACTGTCGTGTACGAGAGGTTGAGCCGTGCGATCTCTTCAGCGGCCTCCGCGGCCCGGAGATCATTCCGTACACGCTCGAACTCTTGCATCGATACCAGCTGCTGATCGGAGAGCCCCTTCATCCGGTTGAACTGGTCCTGAAATTTTTGCCTGTTGGCCTCAGCCTGCGCGAGCAGGAGCTCGTACGTTTCGTCTTCGATTTTCAGAAGCGCCTGGCCCTCACGTACGAAGTCGCCCTCTTCACACTGGAGCGATTGAATGACCCCATTGGCCCGGGCAAGAATCCGGGCCTGTTTTTCGGCTTCCAGGGTTGCCGTCGCGCTGTAGTAGCTGGCAATCGTCCCGGTCCGGGCCGTCTCGACCGCTATCGGAATCGGAGGCTGTGACGGCTTCCGGCCGTTCTTGCCATGGCCATTACTGCCCTTTTGCGCTGCATGAGCGGCATTCGTGCCGCTGCCACCACCGTTGCCGTCGTTCTTACTACAGCCGGTCGCTACAATGAGGAGAAGTGCGGCGAGCGCCAAGACTACGCTCCACCCACAATGACTAACCGGGAATCGAGCCGCAATGGGGCCACGGACAACGCTGCCGGGCTGAATAATCCTGCGAGATTCGGGGTATCTGCGCATGTTGTTAACCTTTTGTGGATAAACTAGTTAAACAATTCCCGCGCGTGAGGCCGGGGAATTTCTCCCGGGGCATTGGCTGCTCCCCCGGGATGGTTATCTAGTTCTACGAAAAGAGCCTTCCCGTGTTCCTGTCTTTCTTAGACTTCGGCTCGTGCTGTTTCGGGGGCAGAGAAAAATTACACTTCCGAGGGGGCTTTACGGCTCGAAGGAGTCTCCCGTACCTCAACGCCCAGCATCCGGCCGAGCGACGGCAGGCACAGTAGAAATATCAGGCTGAAGGCCTCGTAGTATCCGCGCAACTCGTCGACGAAACCGAAGAACATCCCGCTCACCAGCAGCGGCACAATCGTTACGCCGAATGTCCAGCGCAGAAAGTGGTTTTTCGAAGACCAGCCCTCGCGCAGTAGCAGGACCGTAAAGACAGTGACGAGCGCGAACCCGGCGAATTTTAACGGTTGTTCGAACGCGAGCTTGAGGTTGTGATCGAGGAGATGCGGTTCGTAGAATGATCCCGGGTTATCCCGGAAAATATATACGAGCAGGCTCTTTATCGCCGTGAAAATCACCGCCATCACGATCCCGTGTATCGCAATGTTGCCTGCGCTTCGGTGCCCGATTTCCCGAACGACAAACCACCCGATCAACAGCACACCCGTCTCCTTATTGAACGACGCCAGGACGAACAACAGGTAGAACATCACGAGACGCCGTTCGTACACAACGCCGATCGCCAGTCCAAATATAAGAAGCGTTGCCGGATCGTATATATAACTGAAGTATCGGAAGAAAAGTGGGAGCGCCAGAAACGCCAGGACCGGCGCGAGGTCGGAGACCACCGGCGGGTACGTATAGAACGTTCGTACCAGCCGCCGAAGGACATACGCAAGCCACAGGAAGCACCCAAACATCAGGGCGCTCGCAACAAGGTACTCGTAGAGATAGGCGTGGTTCCAGCGCAGAAGCCTCATTCGCTTCCGTCCTTCTGCGAACCCCTTTGTTTTCTCTTTGATCGCCTCCGGCGTCACCTCCGCGATCACGCGTACGGTTGTCGGCAGCAGTGTACGATACACGTAGGGTTTGTGCGCCTCACCATACACCAGCTCCTGGAACACAGCCCGCATATTGCCTTCGAGCCCCGGCCGGACGACAAACGCGAAGAGCGCCTGTCCAACGACGACACAGTAGATGATGAACAGGGTGATATGTCTTGCACGAGTGTTCATGGCGCCGTGGCAGTAACCCTTCCGTCCGATACCTGAAAACTCTTCACGTTCTCTGTCCCATCCCACTCGATCGGCACTGGAGAGGTAACAAAAATCTGGCGGCCGTCCTGGAGCAGATGTTTGAGTTTCCCGCTGATTTCCGAATCGAGTTCTGAAAACAGATCATCCAGCAGGAGCACACATGGTTCGCCCAGTTCGTTTTCCAGATAGGCCAGCTCGGCAAGCCGGGCCAGGACGACAAACAGCCGGCGCTGTCCCTGGGAACCGAATCGTCTCAGGTCCTTACCGTCGGCCACGATTCGGAGGTCGTCGCGGTGCGGCCCCACAAGTGTGGTTTTGCGTCGGCTCTCGTCACCTTCGACCGCGGCGAGGCGGGCCGCAAAGTTTTCCTCGCGAGACACGCCCTCCGGCAGGTCAGCGATGAGTTCGGATTCATACTCTATATAGAGGGGGTAGGAGACCGACATCCGCGAGAGGTGCGGCGTCAGGTGGTCCTTGAGCGATTCGACGAGCTGCATGCGTTTCTCGAGCAGCGCACACCCGCGCTTGATGAGCTCTTCGTTCCACGTGTGCCTTTCCCTTGTGGAACCACCGAGTTTGAGCGATGCGTTTCGCTGGTTCAATACGCGCCGGTACTGACGAACCGCATCGAGGTATCGCGGGTCCGTCATACTCCCCGTCATATCGAGGAACCGGCGGCGCTCCACGGCAAAACCCGCCACGAGAATCAGGTCCTGCGGACCAAACAGGACGATCGGATAGCGGCCCACGAGCTCCGCCAGTTTTGGAAGCCCTTCACCGTTGATTTTGAGGTGCTTGTGTCCACCGCGTTCGATTGCCACTGTCAATCGGTCGATGGTACCGTCTTTGTACTCCGCTTCGACCTCTGCCCGACAGAAGGCCTCGTCAAAACGAATGAGATCGTTGTCCCGCTTCGTGCGGAATGACCGTCCGAATTTGAAGAAGTAGAGCGCTTCGAGGATGTTGGTTTT
>JAPUJU010000248.1 GCA_027296025.1 bacterium | reverse complement strand
GCATTGCTGCCAACACTTAAATCACGGGTGAAGAGCGGAATGTGGTTCTGGACGATATTGATGTTCGTAACGTCGGAGCCAATGTTGATCAGCCCGGTAACTTGCGTCCACGGTGCGTCCAGTGATTCGCCGTACGCGTTCTGAACCGCAAAGGAATCGACGTCGATGATCACGGGGTTGTACCCGGCATCGCGAATCAGGTCGGCGTGCGTGTTGACCATCTCTTTTTTGGCCGCGACCAGCAGAATCTCCATCTGGTTGGCGCCGACGTCTTCTTTGAGGACTTGAAAATCGAGGCACACGTCATCGATATCGAAGGGAACATGCTGCTCGGCTTCCCAGAAAATCGCCTCCTGTGCATCGTCCGGGTTCATCTTGTCCATTACGACTTTCTTGACGATGACGGCGCGCCCCGAGACGGCGGTAATCACGTCCTCCATCTCGATCCCGGACTGCATCATGCATTCCTGAATGCCCTCGATAACGAGGCTGCGGTCCATGATTTCGCCTTCGACGATCGCCTCCGGAGGTAGCTTCGCAATGCCATACCTGGTCAGAACCGGCTGCTCATCGGAGTGGTCAACCTCAACAATCTTGATCAGACTGGACCCGATATCCAGACCCACCGATGTCTTTATCTTCTTTGAGAACAGCTTCATTGTCTTTACCTGGCCTTTGTACGGTAGCCCTCATTACCTTCAGGTAATCGCTTTGCCAAGATGTGATTGCATTAACTCGACAGGCCCCATCGCAACAAATATGCCAGCGTGTCGACAAGGGCTCGCCAGCGTAAGTGGCTGTTATCAACCATGATGCGCCAAGGCGCGCAGCGGCCCACCGACGATGGAGGCCCGCTTTTGCAAACTGCACACCGGTTAATGCACGGCCACTTAGGGCCGCTTGAGGAACTGAAGGTAAAATTCGAGGAACCTTGCGCCCGCAATAAGAACGATCGTGGCCGAAGGAGCGAGGAAGGAGCCGAACGCGACCGCAGTCTTGCTGCCGCCGCCGCGATGCATGAGGTAAACGCCGTAAACCGCTCCACAAAGGGAGGCTACGAAGAGAACGACGAAAACCATTTTCCAACCCAGGAAGGCACCGATCATGGCCATGAGCTTGATGTCGCCTCCACCCATACCGTCCACCCTGCGAACGAGCTTGTAGACAATGGCGATGAGGAACAGGATCCCGAAGCCCACCGCCGAACCGATAAGGGATTCGACGAGGGTGATGTCCAGGCAGACGACCGCACCTACCCATCCGAAGACGGTCCCTCCGATCGACAACTCGTCGGGAATGATGCGGTGCGACCAGTCGATAAACGTAATTGCGAGGAGCGCCGTGAGGAAGACGAACATCCACGCAGCTTCCAGTCCCAGCCCATAGTACCAGACGACTGCACCACTGATCACACCAGACAGCAGTTCGACCGTCGGGTAGCTCATCGGAATCCGGTAACCGCAATTTCGGCAGCGTCCTCGAAGTACCAGGTAACTCAGCAGGGGAATATTGTCATACCAGCGAATGACGGTGCCGCAGCCTGGACACTGTGAGCGGCCCCGAACAACCGAACGGTTACGAGGCAGACGGTAGATGACGACGTTGAGAAAGCTTCCCCAGAGCAGCCCGAACACCACACTTGCCGCACTCACGAAGGTCGTTTCCGTCAGCAGAATGGGGGCGCTCATCGACGCACACCACCCTGACCACTCGCCTTCAACCGGGCGATGTACCGGTCGGCCAGTTCCTTGAGGTACGGGTTGTCCGTGTACTCTTTGTATTTCTCCCACAGTTCGATCGAGGACGTCGCATCTCCGGACAACGAATAGACGTAGGCGGCGAACCGCTTCGCTCTCTCGGGTGCTCCCGGGAGGCGTGATGACAGGTCGAAGTAACGCGCGGCGACGTCCATGTCACGCGTATGAATCATGTTCAGAAACCCGATCTCGAAGGGCAACTCCCAGTTCGTCGGGTTGTTCGACATCCCTTTTTTCAGAATCGCTATGCCTTGCGAAAACGCTTCCAGATCCTCAGAGACGACAACGGCACCGAACGTGTACGCAAAAATGAAGTGAGGATCGAGCGTAGTAACGATGTCGATCAAAGAAATGAAATAACGAAGGTCATGGTCCTCCCTCCGGTACTCGCCGTAGTACTGAACCGCCGAGAACCAGACGAGGTCCGCGACGAATTGCCTGTATCCGAGCGAGATTTCTTTAAGAAGCTTACCGGACGGAAGATAGAGGCTTTCACTCAGTTCTGGCCGATAGCGATAACGCTGGGACTGGGCTGTTGAAAAAACGAGGCCGACCATGAGAAAGAGACCCAGGCTGCCGATCAACAGATTCTTTCTTGAAAATCTCATTCGATGTCCCGGCTACGGAAGATCACACCGCCCAGGAATAGAACCACGAGTGTATAGAAAAGCGCATAGATGCTCACAGAAAGAACGTATCCGTCAGGCAGGGGAAGAGCGTGCACCGCCTCGGTTCTCACGTTGAGAAACGAAAAGTTGGGCAGGACGTAGTACCCTATCTGCGCGACCAGCTTGAAGCCGGCCCCGCCGAACACCTCGGCAAACTCAAGCAGGTTTTTGCTCAGGTGCCCGCAGACGAAGATGCAGACCGTAAAGAACGCGCACAGCATGGGTGAGGTAAAACTCGAGAACAACGTCATCAGGGCCGTGACCATACCCATTTCAAGAACGGAGAGATAAACTGATGTGAAAATCATTCCATGAATCGGCGTGTTACTTGTCACCATGACGAGCATGAATACGCACGCCATAATCAGCATGACGGCAGAGACACTTACTATCGTGCCCACGTATTTCCCCATGATGAATTCGATTCGGCTGACCGGCTTGGCCAGAATGCTGGCGAGAATCCCACCCGATCGTTCGCGGGAGAACGAGCTGGCGCCGAGCAACACCACCAGCGTGATTCCAAGTATGGAAATTGCCGCAAGACCGATGTCCGTGATGACCTTGCCCTGCGCCCCGACCGCCAGTGGCGAGAGCAGGTACGACGCAACCATCAAAGCAAACGCGAAGATCAGAGCAACAAGGAAGATCCGTTCCTTGATGTAACCCTTGACGACATAGCGTGCGATCGTCAGCGTTGGGATAGCGAACCTATCGACTCGTTGCATACTCTTCGTCCTTGATGCCGGCGGATGGGACCTTGATCGTGTCCGCCGTGGATGCAGTCTGGAGAGCCTCGAGAAGGAAGTCCTCCAGGTTGAATCGCAGAGGCTTGACTTCGACCACGTCGCCCCCGAGAGCGTAGACCTTCTGTACAACTTGTTTTGTCAGCTCTCCGCTGTCGACTCTGATCACAAGTGCCTCGTTGTTTTCATAAATCGTATGAATTCCCGAGATCCCCTCGAACGTCGCGGAGTCGGCCCGGGTAACGGTCACCTCCACCGGTGACGATTTCTGGCTGTAGATATCCTTCAGCGTGAGGCAGCGCTGAATCTTTCCCTCGCTCAGTATCCCGACGCGATCACAGACCGCTTCCACATCGGGAACGATATGCGAGCTCAGGATGATGGTCTTGCCCCGGCTCTTGAGAGAGAGCAGAAGCTCCCTGAGCTGGCGGCGCCCGATCGGGTCGAGCCCGCTGTACGGCTCATCGAGGATGAGAAGTTCCGGGTCGTTCATGAGAGCCACAGCGATCCCGAGGCGTTGCCGCATCCCTTTCGAGTAGTTTTTTATCGGCTCGTGGTGTCTGTCCCGGAGCCCGACGATTTCCAGCATCTCCTGCGCGCGCTTTCGCGTGTCCGCGCGGGACAGACGGAAGAGACGGCCGGTCATCTGTAGCGTCTCCTTCGCGTTCAAACCAGGATAGAGCCCGAGCTCATCACTCAGGTACCCGATGCGTCCCCGGGCTTCCCGCCGGATTTCGTCACCGAACACACGGATTCGACCCGAATCCGGGCGTGTCAG
>JAPUJU010000247.1 GCA_027296025.1 bacterium | reverse complement strand
AACGGGCTACTTCAGGCCGCTTCCCGTTTCGAGCGACTCGCTGATCGCATTTCGTTACCGCGCGAAGGGGTTTCAACCGGTCATGATTGCAGACGAGCCGATTTACGATGTTGCGGCGATTCGCTTTCTCGGCCAGGAAATCGTCGACCGCCACCCGATCGTGAAAGACTGGATGCTCGGTTCGCCGCTCGATGTCGAGATTGATACGACCGCTTTCGAGCCGTTCGACTACCGGGGCTTGCGTGATGTCCGCCTCGGGACGGTGTACCCGATCCTTGAGGTTTACAAGGACCGCGTCGCTTATGGCGTTCGGCTCAACTTTCAGGACCCTATGTGGTTACACGGGATTGATTTGACAGCGTCGTATACGCCGAGTCCGAGCGGTACCCTCGCGGACGACGAGACACCCCATATAACGCTGAAATACGATCACTGGCCTTGGACGGTCAAGGGTACAGTCAACCGGGCGGATTTTTACGATTTCTTCGGGCCGACCAAAACGGCACGCAGAGGTTACTCGGTCGGTCTGAAGTACGACGGAGTGTTTACGACGGATCGCCCGCGCAAGGCCGGCTACTGGCTCGCCAGCGAGTACTGGAGTAACCTGGAAACGCTCCCCGATGCCCAGAACATCGCCGCCTCTTTCAGCGAGCTTCTGTACATCGGCGCAAACATCAACTTCAGATCCATGCGGAGGACAATCGGAGGTGTTGAGCCCGAGAAGGGCATCCGACTGGACATGAACGGCATGGTCAACAGGGTTCCAAGAGGGCAGGGTGAGTTTCCTCGCTACTGGGTCGATTTGGACTACGGTTTCCTCCTGCCGTGGGATCACTCTTCCGTCTGGCTTCGAGGATCGACGGGAAAATCGCACGGCGATCGCGACGAGCCGTTTGCCAACTTTTTCTTCGGCGCGTTCGGGAACAACTGGGTGGATCACCAGGCTGTGAGCCGCTACCGGAGCTACTACAGCTTCCCCGGTATCGAAATCAATGAGGCAGGCGGTATTACCTATGCGAAGTTAATGCTTGAGTGGACGATGCCGCCGCTTCGCTTCGCGCGCCTCGGGGTTCCGCGGTTCTACACGACGTGGGCGCACTTGAAATTCTTTGCGACGGGGCTGACAACGAACTTCGACGACGCCCGCTACAGGACGAATCATGTTAACTTCGGAGCACAGATCGATTTCAAGACGGTTATTTTCGCCACAATGTCCTCGACGCTTTCGTTCGGTTACGCGACCGCGGTTACTTTTAACTCGGAGATCGACCGGTTGATGTTCAATGAAGCGAGTCAGAAGCAGACGTACGAGTTCATGATCTCCCTCAAAATCCTGTAGTATTCCTGTGCAGCTCCTCGCTGAATCACCGCTTCGCCTCACCGTCAGCCTTCTGCCGGTTATTGTGTTTCTGGGCGTGCTGATCTTTATCGACAGCTTCAAGCTTGTCCGTTTTCGAAACATCCTCTATTCGATATTGACCGGTTGTATCGTTGCGTTCGGCTGCCTTTGGATCAACAGCTTTCTGATGCGGTTGCTGAACACGAGCTCGATGACGTTCAACCAGAACATCGCCCCGACGGTCGAAGAGATAATGAAGGGGATTCTTCTCGTGGTGCTAATTCGCAAGAAGCGGATCGGCTTCATGGTGGATGCGTCTATTCACGGGTTTGCGATCGGCGCCGGGTTTTCCATTGTCGAGAACATCTACTACTTCAACGTACACCCGGATCCGAATTTTCTTGTCTGGATCATCCGTGGCTTTGGGACCGCGCTGATGCACGGTGGCGTCACCGCGATCATGGGAATCGTCTCGAAGCAGTTCTCGGACCGTTTTCCCAACGGTAGTCTCCTGGTTTTCCTTCCCGGGCTTATCGTCGCGGCGACTATTCACACACTATACAATCATTTCTTCGTGACGCCGATTCTCTCGACGTTCGGCCTCCTCATAGTTCTTCCTCTGATGGTCGTCGTTGTCTTTCGCTCCAGCGAGAAAGCAACGCGCAACTGGCTCGGTATGCGGATGGACACGGACGCGGAACTGCTCGAGATGATTAATACGGGCCGCGTCACGGAATCCAGAGTGGGTGAGTATCTAACGTCTCTCATGGCCCGATTTTCCGGGGCCGTCGTCGCGGACATGGTCTGCCTGTTACGGATTCACCTCGAGCTGTCGATTCGGGCAAAGGGGGTTCTGCTAATGCGTGAGGCCGGTTTCAAAATAGAGGCAGATCCGGAGGTTCTGGCGCGGTTCGAGGAGATGAAGTACCTCGAGAAGAGTATCGGCAAGACAGGAAAGATCGCGATCGCACCGATGTTTCATATGAGTGACCACGATCTGTGGCAGCTCCATATGTTGGGGAAGAAGTAGCGGGCGTGCCGGCTAGAACGGCGGCATCATGTTCTTTCTCGATGCGGGATCCTTTGCGTCCGTCGCGTGATCGTGCTGGCGCGCGAGCGCGTCGTCCGTGATCAGGTATGAGAACTCCTTCTTGAAAGCACCCGGTGAAAGGTTGCACTCGCCTGCGAGCTTCGCAATCGTGTTCTTGTCGTTGAGGTCGCTTTCGTGTACCCGCAGCATGTAGCGCCGAGCCACGTGGTAGTACTCCGAACCGATGTCAACCATTCGAACACGAGTCCGTTTCGTTGCCGGGTCTATCATATCCTTGAAGTAGATCGGATGGAATCGACCAGAGTCGGTCACGACCAGTGCGCCGGTCCCGCCGTTGATCAGGAACTGCGCCGCGCAGAAGCCGAGGTCGCGAGTGTACTCTATGTCGAACGGTATCGGTTCGTGGCAGCGAAGCTCGTATCCGATGTCCTTCGTCGCGATCGGTGCGTCCGTTCCGAGTGATTTCAGCCGCCTCTTGACCGCCGATTTGAGAGCCGGCGCGAACTGAATATCAGAGAGCTTGATGTGCCCGTGGGCGTCGCGCCCAACCGTCTTCAACGCCTCCAGATCTTCGGGATCGAGGCGTTCCATGATTCCTTCGGCGATGACCGCCACGCCATCCCGGCGCCCGAGTGCGCTGCGTTTTATAATGGCCCCTACAATAATGTCGACAACGTGTGAGAGCCGGATCGTCTCATCCGGAAACTCTTCCGGGATGACTGTGAGAGTCGCTGCGGCAGCTTTGCCGATACCGAGTGCGAGGTGCCCGGCCTTGCGTCCCATGGATATGACGATATACCAGCGTGATGTGGTTTTTGCGTCGATCATGAGGTTCTTTACGATTTCCACACCCACGTGCCTGGCAGTCTGAAAACCGAACGTGAACTGCCCGTGTGGCAGATCGAGGTCGTTGTCAATCGTCTTGGGTACGTGAGCGACCCGAACACGACCCCCCGCGTGTTCTTCGACTTGCATCGCACTGAACGCGGTGTCGTCACCGCCGATCGTGATAAGCTTGTCAATTCCCA
>JAPUJU010000246.1 GCA_027296025.1 bacterium | reverse complement strand
GGTGCTCAAGCGCGTCGCCCGCGAACTCGTGACCCAGGATAGTCTCATCAATGTGGAGGCCCGTAAGATAGGTGAGGCGGAGACGCGCGTGGATAAAGCAGAGTCGCGCGGGCGCGGAATGCAGGCGGTAATAAAGATTGCCAAGAAGCAGTCGGTGCTCGATGCGCAGAAATTGCGGGCGGAGAAAATTATTGAGAGCCGAAAAGAAAAGGTGTCCGTCGTGGGGAAAAGGATGATGAAATGGAACCTGCTTTTCGTGAGTGTGGCAGTCGTGCTCGCTGGCTTCTGGTTCGGGCTGACGAAGCTCGCACCATAGGGCCGGATCAGGCAAGCGCCTTCGAGAGCGTTGAACTTACCAGGCGGACATCCTCACGGGTCATCTTCGGGTAGAACGGGAGTGTCAGCTCGCGCGCGGCGATCGATTCTGTGATCGGCAGTGCCGGATGCTTCTCCGGTAGAGCCGCCGTAAAACGGTGGGCCGGAGGGTAGTGTATGCTCGTTTGAATACCGGCAGTCTTTAGATGTTCCATCACGGCAAGCCGGTCGGTACCTTCCTTTAATACAACGGGCATGATGTGGTAGCCGATAGCGGCGTCTTCGTCCGCATCCCAGCTTGTGAACGGCACGGTGACCGGGACGCCCTTGAGGTCCTCGAGATACCACTCCCGAACATGGGTCCGGCGTCAGAGCCAGGCTCGACCGAATTTCGTCGATCCGGCAATTCCATCCCGTTTCCAGGCAATCGTAGGACCACGCGCGACCTTCGTGACGGTCGAGCGAAAGCGACGTCATACCGTGCGACCGGAGAAGCCGGATCCGCGCTGCGATGTCGTCGTCGTTCGTTATGACCACACCGCCTTCCGCACTGGTTATGTTCTTGTTCGAGAACAAACTGAACGCACCGGCGCTTCCAAATGTACCGAGTGTACGTCCACCGATCTTTGTGAACAGGGCGTGCGCACAGTCTTCAACCAGAACGAGATCATGCTCGCGTGCAATATCGAGTAATTCGTTCGTGTGCGCGGGAAAACTGGCGTAGTGTACGGCCATGATCGCGCGGGTCTTCGGTGTGACCCGTTTGCGAACATCGGCGGGGTCCATCGTCAAGTCGTCTTCACCGACGATGTCAGCGAAGACGACGCGTGCGCCGCAGTATCGGGCCGCGTTTGCCGATGCGACAAACGTCAGCGCCGGACAGATAACCTCGTCCCCCGGACCAACTCCGCAAGCCAGCAGTGAGAGATGAAGCGCGCTCGTGCCGTTGCTGACGGCGACGGCGTTCGAAGCACCAGAGAGCCGGGCAAAGGTTTCCTCGAACTCACGCGTAATCTGTCCCATCGTGAGCCAGTTCTCTCGCAGCGGGCGCTGGACGGCGTCGAGTTCAGCTTCTCCGAACTCGCCGTCGAATAAAGGGATTTTCCACATGATTCACATGCCTTCCTGCAGGTCCTCCGAAGACCGTTGCGGCCCGAGTATAAACGATTCACTCTCT
Source organism: bacterium (assembly GCA_027296025.1). Lineage (GTDB taxonomy): Bacteria > Krumholzibacteriota > Krumholzibacteriia > WVZY01 > WVZY01 > JAPUJU01. Next base: position 1,254 of record JAPUJU010000246.1, on the reverse strand, counting down.
GGGCGCCAAGCACGGTTCGCCTTCATCGGTGAGACCGATACCGGCGGGACGTTGCCGCCGCAGCCATGCTAGCGAACGGTGATTTTTCCGATACGAATTCCCTGAAGTGAATCCTTGTCGAAAAGAAAATCTGAAAACCGGTAGTTCGGGTGATTCGGCACTTCGAGAATCGTCATGTAGACCCCGTACTCACCCGCGGCGAGTCCGCTCGGGATCGATACGACGGTTTCATCGAGCATCAAGTGACCGGGACTCCAGGTATCCGGGCTCAAGAACCCGTTTCGAATCTTGTGGTCCGCGCGAAATCGGTAGCGCTCTCCGGTCAGGCGTTCCTTCAGTTTGCGCGCGACCTTCGGGAAAGGTTTTCCGCCGAGTGCGAGGTCCGGCTTCAGGTGATCGAAGCGAATGAAAACGACGGTGTTCGCCATTCTCAGAGTATCCGGTGCTGACCACACGGCTGCGATGGGTAGCTCGCTGCCTCCGTGCACGTCGTCTGCACCGATTCGAATCCCCTCGAGGTCGACCACGCCCGCCCGGCGGCCGACCGGTGTAAAACCATCGGGCAACGAGTCCAATCGAAACGGGTTCACGGCAACGTCCGTCCGGTTGTCGGTCGTCCCGTTCCATGCCAGCACCGTGAAGTCGTCCTTGTCGTATATCACATCAAAGAGATCCGGCCTCGATACGAATTTCTCGCGGCATGCCGGATAGATCGATGGATCCATCGTCCAGTAGTCGAGAATCATCCCGGAGGGAAGACGTCCGTTGAGCACAACGTGTGTCGCGCGATGCGTGCGCATCAACTCCAGCGTCTGTGCCATCGAACCATACGGGCTCAGAATATCGCGGGCGTCGCGAATACGATCCGTCAAAATCAGGTCGTTCGGCGGCGCGTGCTGATCGAGCGCACACATGACGTAGTTGCGCGTAAACGCCGGGATGGAGTACGACGTCAGCGGGTCGCTGGCGACGACGGAACCGTCAGGAATGCCGCTGAGCAACACGTCCAGACCGTCCTCCCATTTCAAATGACTGCTCCGGCGTTCCTTTTCGATGGTCGATGGCACGAACATCGACTCTTTCGTCACGGACCGCAGTTGAGAAACCATTCCCGCGGCAAGCAACGCCGCCACGAGGAGGCTCATCGCTTTCGGGCGATTGCCTTGTTGCCACTTGTCCATGAACACGTCGCCGAAAAAAGCGGTCAGAATGTACCAGGGGCACAGCTTGGTCAATCGAAAGACGATGTAGGTC
>JAPUJU010000245.1 GCA_027296025.1 bacterium | reverse complement strand
CGATCAATCGCGCGCGCCACGATGTCGCGAGGGGCCAGTTCGGCTTTCGGGTCGTATTCATCCATGAACCGGGATCCGTCCGCACGGCGCAGGAGCCCGCCTTCGCCTCGGAGGGCTTCCGATAGAAGAAATGATTTTGCTGCCGGATGGTAGAGGCACGTCGGATGAAACTGGACGAACTCCAGGTTCGCAACTTCGGCGCCGGCCCGGTACGCCATCGCGATTCCGTCGCCGGTCGCCACGTCGGGGTTCGAGGTGTAGAGGTATACCTTCCCCGCACCACCCGTCGCAAGGATCGTTCGCCGCGCTGGAAACGGTTCGATCTTTCCCGTGTCTGTATCGAGAATGTACGCGCCGTGAACGGAGTCACGCGCGGTGCCACCCCCATCCTCGAGGTGCCTCGTCTGGATCAGCCCGACCGCCATGTGATTCTGAAAAAACCGGATGTTGGGATGAGCGATCGTATTGGCGAGCAGTACCCGCTGAATCTCCCTTCCGGTGAAATCGCTGGCGAAGACGATGCGCTTGACCGAGTGTCCTCCCTCTCTTCCGAGGGCAAACGACCCGCCGTCCATGGTGAACCGGACCCCGATGTCGACCAGCTCCTGGATGCGGACGGGCCCCTCACGGACGACCATTTCGACGATGTCCGGACGGCACAACCCCAGGCCGCACTCGAGGGTATCTTTGATGTGAAGCTCGAATGAATCCCCACCCGACTGGACCGACGCGATGCCTCCCTGCGCGAGGTTCGTAGTCGTGTCGGAGCCGCTCTTCTTTGTCACCACACTGACGGTCCCGTACTCGGCCGCACGGAGGGCAAAAAAAAGACCGGCGACGCCGCTTCCTATGACGAGGAAATCTGATTTGTTCATAACAATTTACCGCAGAGCTGACCGGACGCCCAGGTGGCGGGAAAGGGCTTGAGGACTTACGCCCCATCATAAGGAACGCACTTTTCTAATGCAATATCTATCGAGGAGCGGGTGCAGAATGCACGCAAGGCCAATTCGCCGCCACCGACCCGAACCATGGATGTGTATGTTTCTGTTTAACAACTAGATAGCGGTGTTCCTGTACCCCGATTCTGGCATACACATTGCGTAGAGACCGGACAGAATTTGGTCATCAAGACGAATCATCTACAGGTCTTATTGAGGAGGTTGGTTCGATGAACCGGAGATTTTTGCTACTACTGATGATTGTCGCCTTCGTGGGCGCTTTTGCAGTCAGTTGCGTTGACGAGGCGAAGGACTCCCGATCGGTGGTCACCGTAACGTCCATTAACGACAACGCTCCACTCAACAGCGATGTTATTACGGACACTATGACCGTCGTCGAGGATCAGGTCACCGTCGTTTTCTATAATCGCCCTTACAGTCAGCTGGTCGTGACGGGCCCGAACTTGCCGTTCAACGACTACATAGTGACGCGCTACCAGGTGGATTTCACGCGACTCGACGGAAACCCATCCGTACCGCCGTCCTTTAACGCGGCAATGAGTGTGAACGTTGCGTCCACGGAGTTCGCAGTGGCCACGATCAAACTCGTCCCGGCGGGCCACAAAGAGATTCCGCCCCTGTTGGCGCTGGCGACAATGCCGGGGGGCATCGAGATGATCGCCACCGTCACATTTTTTGGTTCAGAGGTTGGAATCTCGCACGAGACGTCGTTTCAGGCCTCCATCTCAGTGGCCGCAGCTAATTTTGGCGGGTAAATACGTCTCCGATTGAACGCGCTGCGACGACCTCCTCACGCAGCGCCTTCAATCTGCCCGACTACGAACGAGCCGCAGGCATTGCCTGCGGCTTTTTCGTGAGCTCCCCAATGTCGCACCCGACGACGTTCATCGCCAGTCTCGCCACAAGAACGTTGAAAGGAACCCCGGCGCCTCGGAGTTTTACCCAGTCCTTGTCCGTCGTCACGACCGAATCCACGCCAACCGTGGATAACTCGCGCGCGACGTAATCGAGATCACGCGCGGTGTACCGGTGATGGTCGGGAAAGCGAAATGAAGCCGCGAGCGTCATACCGGATCGTTGCAACGCCGCTTCGAACGAGACAGGGCGTGCAATCGCTGACAGCGCTGCCGCGTGACCCGCCGACTCGATGCCACGTCCATCTGACGGATTTATGACGGCCAGAGTTCGACTCACGCCAAAGACGGGTACTCGTCTCTCGCATGCCTCACTCACGCGTTTCTCATAGTCAGGCAGATCCGTGCTTTCCGATACGCCGTTTATCCCCACAAACGTTGCCCGCGACAGCGCCGCCGGACGTTCCCGAAGCGTACCGGCCGGAATCAGCCGCCCGTTTCCAAACGGGTGCTCGGAATCCAGCAACACGATGTCCACATCACGTCCGGCGCTCCATCTCTGAAACGCATCGTCGAGAATAATATGGGTAGGTCGGTACACCTCGTGTGCCACCTCCATCGCCCGCTCGCGGTCGCTGCTGAAAAACAACGGCGTCGAAGGGGAAGCGGCCGCGACCATGGCTCCTTCGTCGCCGACTTCATAATACAGATCCGGTTCGTCTGCTCGAATGAAGCGAACACTCACCGGCATATGGGCAACCGGCGTTCTATCCGACGGCCAGACAACAGTGACTACACTCATCTTTTCGGCGGCACTCATAAAACCACGGCTGACGTAAACCGGGCGCTGTCCCCGCTCACGCAGGTCCGCGATAAGTCGCAGCGCGAATGGGGTCTTACCGTTGCCGCCCACCTCGATGTTTCCCACCGAAACGATGGTAGGACCTTCGACACGTCGTCGTCCGGACAACCGGTAGCGTCGAACGGCTCCGGAAACCGCCCCGTAGAGTGCGGCTCCCGGCACCGTAAGTAGCGAGGCGGCCGGGCGTTCCCGGAAGTTCGCGAGAGCCTTGCCGCGCGGGTAGTGGATTCGATAGGAAGTGGTCATGATTGCAGGTCACGGTCATTCAGTTCCGTGATATGGCCGAGACTCCGCTCCACCTCCAGGCGCTTTTCCTCGAGGCTCTCGCTCGTCGCGTCCGCGGACACCAGGATCGGCGGCGCAAACCAGACGCCGACCCGTGTGAACGGCTTCGGGAACTCGAACGCGTCCCAGGAGCGAAAGGTCCAGTGGTGTCTCGATCCCGCGGCAACGGGAACGATCGGGGCGCCTGTCAGCTTCGCTATTTCAACGAGGCCGGGCTTTACGACACCTTTGGGACCCACTGGTCCGTCCACGGTAAGAGCGAGGTCGTTGCCCGCCTCGCCAAGCGCCACCATCTCCCGAATCGCCCGGGCACCCCTGCGAGTGCTCGACCCGCGAACGTGTCCGAACCCCAGAAAACCAATCGTCTGCCCCATCAACTCCCCATCGCGGTGGACGCTCGCGAGCACGTGAACGGGCCGATCGCGATCGCGGTAATGATACGCGAGCGGCAACATGCGCCCGTGCCAGAATGCGTAGATCGATGCCGGCGTCAGCTTCTCGGCCTCGTCCATGTATTTTTCGTCGGTAATCCGAAACCGCCAGGTTCTGCCCAGTACGCGTATGAAGGAGGCACCGGCAAGACCGGCTATACGGAGGCGCCCAGTCATGTGGAATTCAGCATGAGCTCCCGTGATATCTCCGCCACCCGCCGAGAGGCACCGCTCCCGGTGAGAAGTCCGCGCAACTCACTGAAACGGGAAACCATTGAACTGCGCACAGCGTTATCATTGAGAATCGACAGCGCGTGGCGCGCAATATCTTCAGGCTTCGCCTCTTCCTGAACGAATTCGGGACATATCCGCTCGCCCAAAATAATATTGACGAGGCCGATGTCATCGATTTTCACGAGCCGACTCGCGATGAAATAGTTCAACATGGAAACGCGATAAACGATAATGAGCGGCGTTTCGAACAACGCACCCTCGAGCGTGGCGGTACCCGAAGCGATCAGCAGGAGACGTGACTTCGCCATCACATCCGCCGCACTTTCATTCAGCGTGGCATCGACGTCGTGGCGCCGGACGATCTTTTCGTAGATTCGCCTCGGGACCGACGGGCTCAGGCCGATCGAAAACGTCTCATCCGGCCGCTGCCCCTTGATGCGCTCGGCGCTCGCAAGCAGCACCGGAAGGATGCGCCGGACCTCGCCGGGTCGGCTACCGGGCAGAAGTCCGATCCCCGACCGGGCGCCCTGGTCTCTGGGCTCCGGTAGAGTGCTTTCCTCGGCGAGCGGATGCCCGACGAACTCGACGGGGATTCCCTCGTCGCGATAAATCCCCTCTTCGAACGGCAGAATGACCGCCATGAAGTCCACCGAGCGGGCGAGGCGCCGAATCCGGTGCCTGCCCCAGGCCCACACCTGCGGGCTGATGTAATAAAGCACCGGCACGCCCACCTTCTTCGCGTGAGCGGCGAGCCGGAGGTTCAGGCCTGGGTAGTCGACCGGAATGAACAGGTCCACACCGTTTTCGAGAATTCGTTTTAGAGAGATCTCGAGCCGGGCAAGTTTTGGAAATTTCGTAACGACGCCGGAAAAGCCGATGATGGCGAAATCATCAATGTGAAAACGGACGTCGGCGCCGGCCGCCGCAACCCGGCTGCCACCCAGCGCGATGATGTTCGCGTCGGGGTTCGTTTTGAGGAGTTCCGTAACCAGCTTGGCGGCGTGCTGGTCACCACTGATCTCTCCACATGTGATGAGTATCGTCGGTCCTTTACCCATGCCTTTCGTCAGCTCTCAGACTTCTCGACGAGTGCCTGTATCTCGTATGCAAGACGGAGCGCCCGCAATCCATCTTCACCGGTTACCATGGGACGGTTTTTCAGCGTGATTGTCCTGCAGAACGCCTGAAGTTCGTCGAACAACGGCTCCTCGCCTTTCGATTCCGCCTCGTACACTTCAATGAAATCACCAAGAGAGATCTGGCCGGATGTCTCGAAGGCATCCAGGTCAGCCTCTTCTCTGAGCATCCTGACACGGCTGTCGAACCGTTTGCTTTTCTTGACGTGCCTGAATGTACGCTTGAGCAAATCGATAGATACATAGCCCGAGCTGGAGAAGACTCGCACCTTCCTCAACGGCTCGAGTGACACGCGGCTGGCAGTGAGGTTTGCTACGCAACCACCTCCGTACTCGATCCGTGCATTCACAATATCCGGCCCGTTGGTCAGGATTGCGGCGCCTTTTGCGCGAATCTCTATCGGGTCGCGGCCCGTGAACATGGAGAGAAGATCGAGGTCGTGAATCATGAGGTCCATGATGACCGATACATCAATGCCGCGGACGTTAAACGGGGCCAGCCGGTGAATCTCGATGAATGACGGCCGGTCAACGTGCTCCGCTGCCTCGCGCACGACGGGGTTGAACCGCTCGATATGACCGATCTGCAGGATCCGACCGAACTTTTTCGCAGCGCTGACAATCTTTTCGGCTTCACCGATGGAGGCAGCTATGGGTTTTTCGAGAAAAAGATTCTTGCCGCGGTCGAGCGCTTCCAGCGAAACCGCTGCGTGATGGTTCGTCGGCACGACCACGCTGACCGCATCGACGGCATTCATCAGCTTCTCGACCGTGTCGAACGCCTCCGCACCGTGTTCGGCCGCGACAGAGCGAGACCTCGTCGTCTTGATGTCAAAGCACGCTACGTGCTCGACTTCCGGGATACGTTTCAGGACGCGGACATGCTCTTTGCCAAGCTTTCCGGTTCCGATAACACCAACTTTGAGTCCCACATGGATCTCCTGAGTCAATGAATAGCCAGAATTATCGCGCAGGGATGCCGTCGGCCGCGATGGAATTTACTTCGTTATTCCGCGTTGACTGGCTTCGAGGAAGTCGACAAATATCTGTCGCTCGGGGTCCGCGAAACTACCGTTTCGAAGGCGCTCCAGCACCTGCGTCACGTTCAGATTGCTCCGATACAACAGGTTGAATATATCCTTGATCATGGCGCGCCTCTCCGGCGTAAAGCCACGCCGGTTGAGTCCCACGCTGTTGATCCCGTACGCACGCGTCGGGCTCCCCGCCGCCTTGATAAAGGGGGGAATATCCCGTTCGATCCGGCTGCCACCGCCGACAAACGCATGCTTGCCGATTCTCACGTACTGGTGCACCGGAGCCACGCCCCCGACGATCGAAAAGTCGTCCATGAACACGAAACCGCCAAGGTTCACGGAGTTGGAAAGAATGACATGGTCGCCGATCTGACAGTCATGGGCCACGTGCGAATAGGCCATCATGAAGCAGTTCGAGCCGATCTTCGTGCTTGCGCCTTCGTTCGTGGCGATGTGAACGGTGCAGTGCTCTCGAAATCTGTTGTCGTCACCAATCACGAGAAATGACACGCCGCCCGAGTAGTTCAGATCCTGCGGCACACCACCGATACTCGCGCCATGGTGAAAAACATTGTTCTGGCCGATCGTGGTCCGTCCCTCGATCAAAACGTGCGGGCCGACGACGCAACCGTCCCCGAGCTCCACCGATTCGCCGATGACGCTGTACGGACCAATCTTCACTCCCCACCCGAGCTTAGCCCCAGGGGCAACGATCGCTGTCGGGTGGATTTCCGCCTTGAGGACTATTTTCCGGAAGTTAAGCCTGTCTTGCATGATGACTCCCCTCGCATCGGGGCGAGTTGCTCTCGATTGCCGAGTCTACCTGTCGACGATTGAGGCCAACAGATCTGCCTCGGCTACCAGGTCGCTTCCAACGTACGCAAGGCCACGCATCTTGCAGACTCGAAGCTTAAAGGCGACCAGTTCGAGTTCGAGTCTTAACTGATCGCCGGGTAACACCGGCTTCCTGAATCGCGCGTTGTCTATTCTGCTGAAGTAGACAAGGTGATTGTCAGGATTGTCAACCGTATTCAAAAGCAAAATCCCGCCTGTCTGAGCCATTGCCTCGATGATGAGCACTGCGGGCATGATCGGATGCCCGGGGAAATGCCCGTCAAAGAACGGCTCGTTGATTGTAACATTCTTGATCCCTACAACTCGTTTTCTGTCTTCGAGTTCCAGGATCCGATCTACCATCAAAAACGGATAGCGGTGGGGCAAAATCTTCTGGATGAGATTGATATCCCACGTCCCGTTTGCAGGGGGGGCTGTTTTGCGCTTCATTTCGCTCAATTTCGATAACTTCTTTACAAATTGTAAGTTAGATGAATGTCCTGATTTTATCGCGTGAACGTGTCCCTGTATTGATTCTCCAAGAAGCGATAAATCACCTACTAAATCAAGTAGTTTATGTCGCGCGCACTCGTTCGGGAAGCGGAGGGCCGTATCGTTGACCAGGCCGTCCTCCCCGAAAACGAGGGCGTTCTCGAGCGATCCGCCCTTTATGAGCCCCTCCTCGCGGAGCCCTTCCACATCCTCGGCAAGAACAAACGTCCGGGCCGGCGATATTTGTTTTTCGAATGTCTCGGGGGTTATTTCGAACGTAGCGAACTGTGTGCCGATGTGTTTGTTCGGGTACTCAATTGTAAAACTAACCCGAAAACAATCGTCGGGTGCAGCCGTAATCTCGATATCTCCATTCCGATAGCTGACGGCCCGGTCGATAACGAGTACGTCGCGCGGCGCTCCCTGGTTTTCGTACCCTACTTTGTTGAACGCACGAACAAACTCCTCGCAGCTGCCCGCGGTCATTATCGGCGGTTCGTTTGCCGAAATTTCGATGAGCAGATTGTCAATGTTCAGCCCGTAACAGGCTGCAAGGACATGTTCGACGGTATAGATTGCGCTCTCGCCGACGCCGATCGTCGTGTTGCGGGCCGGGTTACTTTCCGAGGGTACGCTGGTGATCTTGGCGGCAACTTCAATCTCCTGATCGAGGTCGGTCCGGACAAACTTGATGCCGCTGTTCGCCGGCGCGGGT
>JAPUJU010000244.1 GCA_027296025.1 bacterium | reverse complement strand
GAATCTTGAGCGCAACATTCCCGCCTTCGATTTCGTCGCGCGCTTTGTAAACGATTCCGAATGCGCCGTCACCGATTCGCTTCAGCAGTTTGTACTTTCCAACGCGTTGTCCAACGCGCAAACGTTTCGCCATTCTATTCTCTCGCAGTGTTCACCATGTTTGCAAACATGATGGGGTTGGTGCAAATTCATTGCCCTCGCCCCACCCCTGCCGTCGAAGTAACGCATACTATCATAAGGGGTTAACGGAGGGCAAGTCCCCTTTGCTCCGTGGCACCGAACTTGCTGCAACAGGAATCGAGGTACCGTAATGAGCACCCGATACAGACGAACACAGATCATTGTCGATAAGCCGTTCCAGTGGCGCGCCACCCTCATCGGGATGACCTACATGATAGCCATCACGTTGGTCGTGGCCATACCCCTCGTCGCGATGATGCGGGCCAACGGCGTGCTCCTTATAGGCCGTGGCACGGAACTGGTCGAACTATATGAAACGCAGCAGCGCTTCGTCACCGTGTCGCTGATCGTCTTCGCAGTCGGAATCACGGGCGCCTGGGTTATTTTTAACCTCTGGCGCACCCATAAGATAGCCGGCCCGGTCGTGAATATGACGCGATTTCTCCACAATCTGAGCACCGGGGATTTCAGCGAGCGCGTTCAGCTCCGCTCAAAGGATGAGTTCCAGGGGCTCGCCGGGGCGATAAACGGTATGGTGGAAGCGATGGCGAAGCGAGACGAGACGATGCGGAAGGACCTGCTCGAGATAGCACAATCCGGTTCGATGGACAGGCTCGTCGCCTACGCCAATGATCATCTTTCCCACGACGCCCCGGACATGGCGGAAGCCGGAGCGACCCAGCCGGATCCAGCGGAGCCAGTTCCCACGGCCTGATACGGGACCCGGATGACTCGTATACAACCGGGGCGGACAACAACCGGACCACCACAGCAAGCGCACGTTTCCTCAGACATGTATCTTCTTCGCGGCCACCTTGCCGTGAACACCGCCGCGCGAAAAACGCCCGCATCCCCCTGGTCCCACGGCGATGCGCCCTTTAATACCGGCATTGCTCCCGGCCCGCGTTAATATGGTATTAAACCCGCTCGCAAATGCGCGCGCCGGGCTCCTCCGCCGGAAACATTTTCCTTCGATCCCCAGCGACGGAATGGGAAATTTTACCCCAATTCAACGGCTGCGGTTGGGGCGCTCCGCCCAACTCCTCAAGACCCGTTTCGCATGATGCCTCCGCGTACCCACGCGTAACTCATTATATAGCAATATTTTGGACCATACCTTGCTTTGTACTGGACCGTCACCGGTTCCTGACCTGTACCCGTGGCCAGGCAACACATCCTAATGATGAATCATTCGACCCAGATAAACGAGGCCCTCGATGGTCTCGGCATCGAGATCACCGGCTCGGTCAACGCCGAGCAGGCGCAGATCCTGAGCCCGGACGCGGTTGAATTCATCGCTCGCCTCTGCAGAGAATTCGAAGGCCGACGGCGCGCCCTTCTCGCCCGCAGGGAAATGCGTCAGAACGACATCGACGATGGCAAGCTTCCGGATTTTCTCGAAGAGACGCGTGGAACCCGCGAAGCGGACTGGAAGGTCGCCGACATTCCCAACGACCTTCAGGACCGGCGCGTCGAGATCACGGGGCCCGTCGAACGCAAGATGATCATCAACGCGCTCAACTCCGGTGCAAACGTGTTCATGGCAGACTTTGAGGACTCGAACTCACCCACCTGGTTCAATACCGTCCAGGGTCAGATCAATCTTCGCGATGCCGTCAACGGAACCATCGCCTACACGAGCGACATCGGTAAACGCTACGAGCTGAAGGAAAACCCGGCGGTCCTCTTCGTCCGGCCGCGCGGCTGGCACCTCGAAGAACGCCACATGCTGATCGACGGCCAGCCCGTCTCAGCAGCCCTGTTTGACTTCGCTCTCTACTTTTTTCACAACGCAAAAAAACTGATCGAGCGTGAGAGTGGCCCGTACTTCTACCTGCCGAAACTGGAAAACCACCTCGAGGCGAGGCTCTGGAACGACGTGTTCAACATGGCCCAGTCCATCGTCGGTATTCCCCAGGGAACCATTCGCGCTACTGTCCTCATCGAAACCATCCTTGCCGCCTTCGAAATGGACGAAATCCTCTACGAGCTCCGCGACCATTCCGCCGGGCTCAACTGCGGTCGCTGGGATTACATTTTCAGCTTTATCAAGTGCTTCCGGAACAAACCGGAGTTCATGCTTCCGGACCGATCCGAGGTGACGATGATCCGACATTTTCTCGATTCGTATGTCAAGCTCCTGATCCAGAGCTGTCACCGCCGCGGAATTCACGCGATGGGCGGGATGGCCGCCCAGATCCCGATAAAGTCGAATCCCGAAGCCAACGAACAGGCGCTCGAGAAAGTACGGAAGGACAAAATTCGTGAGGTCCAGGCCGGCCACGATGGCACGTGGGTCGCGCACCCCGATCTGATCCCGATCGCGAAGGCGTGCTTCAACCAGTACATGCCCTTTCCCAACCAGATTCGTGCGGAACACTCCAACGTGAAAATCACGCGTGATGATCTCCTGCATGTGCCGTTCGGTCACATCACTGAAATGGGACTGCGGAACAATATCAACGTCGGCATCCGGTATCTCGAGGCGTGGCTCGGCGGCAACGGCTGCGTGCCGCTCTATGACCTGATGGAAGATGCAGCGACCGCCGAAATCGCGAGGTCCCAGGTCTGGCAGTGGCTCAAGCACGGCGCACACATGTACGACGGACGTACCGTGACCCACGAGCTGGTGGGCGCAATCATTGAAGAAGAACTCAAGAAGATTGAAAAGACCGTCGGCAGGGAACGCCATCGTTCGGGCAGGTTCGACGTCGCCACTAAATTATTCAGAGACATGATGCTGAGCGACGATTTCCCTGAGTTCCTGACGCTCGTCGCATACCCTTACATCGACTGACGAAAGGAGCGCGTTATGGACCAAGCGGCCGCGCGCAACGAGCTTGCCATGGACTGGAACACCAACTCTCGATGGAAAGGCATAAATCGTCCATACACGCCCGAAGAGGTCCTGAGACTTCGCGGTTCCTTCAAGATCGAATATACACTCGCATCGATGGGAGCCAGTCGCCTGTGGCAACTTCTGAACGAAGAGAACTACATCCACGCGTTGAGCGCGGTTACGGGAAACCAGGCCATTCAGCAGGTGCGTGCTGGACTGAAGTCCATTTACGTCAGCGGCTGGCAGGTCGCCGCCGACATGAACGAAGCACAGAGCATGTACCCCGACCAGAGTCTGTACCCATCGGACAGCGTTCCGTTTCAGATCCGCCGCATCAACAACGCACTCCTGCGCGCCGACCAGATCCATCACATAAAAGGTGATGATTCGGACTACTGGCTTGCGCCGATCGTCGCCGATGCGGAAGCCGGCTTCGGTGGCACCCTGCACGCTTTCGAATTGATGCAACACATGATTCGCGAGGGCGCCGCGGGCGTGCACTTCGAGGACCAGCTCGCATCGGTCAAGAAGTGCGGTCACCTCGGCGGCAAAGTTCTCATTCCCACTCGCGAATTCGTAACGAAGCTCATTGCCGCACGCCTCGCCGCCGACGTCATGGGCGTTCCGACCATTCTTATCGCGCGCACCGACGCCAACAGCGCGGGACTGCTGACGAGCGATGCGGACGCGGCCGATCACGAATTCATCACCGGCGAACGCAGCCCGGAGGGCTTTTTCCACGTTCGCAAGGGTATCGGGCAGGCCATCTCCCGAGGCCTCGCCTATGCTCCGCACGCCGACCTTTTGTGGATGGAAACAGGCACTCCGGATCTGGACGAGGCCCGAGAGTTTGCCGACGCCATCCACAAAAAATTCCCGGGCAAGATGCTTGCCTACAACTGCTCACCGTCTTTCAACTGGAGAGAGAAGCTCACGCCGAATGCGATCGCCTCTTTTCAACAGGCCCTCGGCAAGATGGGCTACCGCTACCAGTTCGTGACGCTGTCGGGTTTTCACAGCCTCAACCACAGCATGTACGAACTCGCAACCGCCTACCACGACGAGGGGATGGCGGCCTATTCCAAACTCCAGGAAAGAGAATTTGAGTCCGAAACCGACGGCTACGAAGCGATCCGCCACCAGGAGTTTGCAGGTACCGGCTACTTCGACGCCGTCAACGAGGCGGCCTCCAATGGCGAGACCTCGACCCTGGGCATGAACGGCTCGACCGAGGAGGAGCAGTTCTAAGTTCGTTTTCCCACCCCCGCCCGCGCGCCGTCAAAACGCGTTGAATGCATTACACGCCGGAAGCTCTTCCGGCGTGTTTTGTTTGTAGGTGCACCACTTTGCGCGCACTCGCTACACCTGCTCGCTTCGCCCGGCTAGCCTCGGCGCGGCGGATCCTCGCCCGCTCCTGCAAAGTTCGTTCGAGCACCCCCTGCCGCTGTAGCCGATGTTTGAAACCTGCCCACTATTCACAACCGGGGGCCTGCCTTCGAGGGGCCGGCAAGAGCCACTATGCGGGAGGGGCTTTTTGCAAGCTCCTGCCGCTAAATTGTTTGTAAGCTCGCCCGGATTTCGGGTACAGTACACAAAAGGATTACACCGCGAGGCTCAAAACATGGCAAAAACGGACGACAAGCGGACGCGCGACGCGGCCGACCTCGAGAATAAGGAATGGCTGGAGTCCCTCGATGACGTATACCGCCGGGAGGGACCCGAGCGGCTGCGTGAAATTATCAGCCACCTCCAGATCCGGGCGCAGCAGTACGGGATTAAATCTCACCACCCGGGCAACACAGCGTATATCAACACGATCCCGCGGGACCAGGAACCACCCTTCCCGGGTAATCGTGAAATTGAGCGCCGCATCAAGTCGATCATCCGATGGAACGCCATGGCGATGGTCGTGCGCGCCAACCGGATCGAAAGCGGCATCGGCGGACACATTTCAACGTACGCCTCGACAGCGACGCTCTTCGAGGTCGCGTTCAATCACTTCCTGCGGGCGCGGGACGGCGATTTTGCGGGCGACATGGTCTACTTTCAGGGTCACGCCTCGCCCGGCGTGTACGCCCGAGCGTTTCTTGAAGGCCGGCTCACCGAGCGGGATCTGGAGAATTTCCGTCGCGAGTTCCTTCCCGGGGGCGGGCTGCCCTCGTATCCACACCCTTGGCTGATGCCGGAGTTCTGGCAGTACCCGACCGTATCGATGGGGCTCTCCCCGATACAGGCCATCTACCAGGCTCGTTTCAATCACTACCTCTATAACCGCAAGCTGAAGAAGCACGCCCGGGAGACGGTCTGGGCTTTTCTCGGTGACGGCGAAATGGATGAACCCGAGGCGATGGGTGCGCTGACACTCGCATCGCGCGAGGAACTCGACAACCTGATCTTCGTCGTGAACTGTAACCTGCAGCGGCTCGACGGTCCGGTTCGTGGCAACGGCAAAGTGATTCAGGAGCTCGAAGCCGCGTTCCGTGGCGCGGGCTGGAACGTAATCAAGCTGATCTGGGGCGGGGACTGGGACAACCTGCTCGAGCGAGACGAGACGGGCATGCTTGCACAGCGGATGGACGAGGTCGTCGATGGCCAGTACCAGAAGTACACGGTCTCGGACGGTGCCTACATCCGCGAAAACTTTTTCGGAAAATATCCTGAGGTGCTCGACCTCGTCGCCAACTACTCAGACGAGCAGCTCCGGAAACTTTCGCGCGGCGGACACGACCCCAGGAAAGTACACGCCGCGTACAGATCGGCGGTCGACACGTTGCGGCGGCCAACGGTTATCCTCGCACAGACGATCAAAGGGTACGGGCTCGGCGAGAGTGGCGAGGGCAAGAACATCACGCACCAGCAAAAGAAGCTCAACGAGCAGGAGCTGCGCGAATTCAGGACGCGCTTCGGGATCCCGCTCTCGGACGATGAAGTCGGCGAGGCGCCCTTCTACAAACCGCCGGAGAACAGTGAAGAATTGAAGTACCTGCACGAACGGCGCAAGGCGCTCGGCGGGTACGTGCCGACCCGGTATAGCGAATCGCCGCCGCTCACGACACCACCCGAGTCGCTGTTCGAAGAGTTCTACGAATCCTCAGACGATCGCGAAGTCGCGACAACGATGACCGTCGTACACCTGCTCTCCAAGCTCCTGCGCGACGAAGACATCGGCAAGTACATCGTACCGATCGTCCCCGATGAAGCACGGACGTTCGGCATGGAATCGCTATTTCGCCAGGTCGGGATTTATTCCCGCCTCGGACAGCTGTACGAGCCGGTTGACCGCGAAAACCTGCTCTACTATAGAGAGGCCAAGGATGGCGCCGTGCTCGAAGAAGGGATTACCGAGGCCGGTTCCATGTGTTCCTTTATCGCGGCGGGAACGTCGTACTCGACTCACGGTATCCCCACGATCCCATTCTTTATTTTTTACTCGATGTTCGGCTTTCAGCGGATCGGTGACCTGATCTGGGCGGCAGGCGACAGTCGCGCACGCGGCTTCCTCCTCGGCGGGACATCCGGCCGCACGACACTGAGCGGAGAGGGCCTCCAACACCAGGACGGGAACAGTCACGTATTTGCCTATGCCGTACCCAATCTGCTTGCGTACGACCCGACATTCTCGTACGAACTGGCGGTGATTATCCGCGAAGGCATGTACCGGATGTACGAAAAGCAGGAAGATATTTTCTACTACATCACAGTCATGAACGAGCAGTACCGGATGCCCGCGATGCCGAAGGGATCGAAGGAAGGCATCCTCAAGGGGATGTACAAGTTCAAGGCGTCAAAGAAAAAACAGCCAGTGGCGAAGGCGCACCTCATGGGCAGCGGGTCGATTCTGAACGAGTCGCTCAAAGCTCAGAAGATACTCGAAGAGGATTACGGCGTCGCCGTCGACGTGTGGAGCGTGACGAGTTACAAACAGCTTTACGTGGACGCTGTCGACACCGAACGCGAGAATATGCTCAACGCGGGCAAAACGCGGGTAAAGAGCTATATAGAGAGTATTCTCCAGAAGGAAACCGGTGTTTTCGTCGCGGCCTCGGATTACCTGAAGGTCCTCCCCGGTTCGATTGCGAAGTGGATCCCCGGGCCGTTCATCATGCTGGGCACGGACGGATACGGCCGAAGCGGATCGCGAAAGGCGCTGCGGAACTTTTTCGAGGTCGATGCACGATACATCACGCTCGGCGCGCTGTACGCGTTGCACGAGGAGGGCAAGGTGGACGCGAAGACACTGAAGAAGGCGATCAAGGATCTCGATATCGATCCGGAAAAAAACAATCCCCTGCATACATAGACTGGAGGACGCAAGGGTTATGATCAAAGAAGTGCGGCTCCCGGAAATCGCAGAAAATGTCGACAGCGGAGACGTTATCAAGATGCTTGTTTCTGTCGGAGACGTCGTCGAGGTCGACCAGCCGCTCGTAGAACTTGAAACGGAGAAGGCCGTGCTCGAAGTCCCCTGTCCGTTCAAAGGCACGATCACCGAGATCCTCGTCAAGGACGGGGACACGATCACGATCGATCAGGTGATTCTGAAAATCGACACGTCTGCAACAGCCGGAGCGTCGAAGTCCGGACCCGCGCAAGAGCCGGCGCCGGCAAGAAAGGAACCCGAAACGCAGGCTCCCGTCAAAGCATCTGCAACCGCTACCCCTCCCATACCCGGGCCTACCCCCGGGCCCACGAAGGCGGATGTGCGAAAGGCGCCCGCACCAACCCCCGTGGCCGTCGAGCCCGTGGACACACCGGCCCCGGCACAGGCGTCGGCCCCCGTACCGGCGAACGCCCCGGCCGCCTCGCCGTCACTCCGGCGTTTTGCGCGCGAACTCGGTGTCGACCTGAGGCGTGTCACAGGAACGGGCCCCGGCGGGCGAATCCTCGAAGACGATTTGAAAAGCTACGCGCGCGACGTCGTGTCGGGATCCAGAAAACCGGTTCACGGATCCGCCGCCGACGATGTCACGGAGTCCACGAAATGGGGCGCCATCGTTCGCGAACCGATGTCGAAAGTCCGACAGGTGACGGCACGAACGATGCAGAAGGCGTGGTCATCGATTCCACATGTCACGCAGTACGACAAAGTCGACATTACCGAACTCGATGCACTCCGGAAGCAGTACAGTCGCAAGCTCGAATCGAGCGGCGGCAAGCTGACAATGACGGCCATCCTTCTGAAAGTCGCCGCGTCGGCGCTCAAAGTTTTCCCCCAGTTCAACGCGAGCATCGACATCGAAAACAAACAGATCATCTACAAGCGCCATTATCATATCGGTGTCGCCGTCGACACGGATCGTGGCCTCCTGGTCCCGGTGATTCGCACCGTGGACAAGAAGAACATCACGGAGCTCTCTAGCGAGCTGAACGAGGTGGCCCAAAAGGCGCGGGATCGCAAGCTCGGCCTCGACGAGATGGATGGCGGAACCTTCACGATTTCGAACCTCGGGGGTATCGGCGGAACAAGTTTTTCACCCATCGTTCTGCCTCCGCAAGTCGCTATCCTTGGTGTCGCTCGGGCGCGCATGGAACCGGTTCACGTCAACGGCCAGTTCGAGCCGCGACTGATTCTTCCGTTGTCCGTATCGTACGACCACCGGCTGATCGACGGTGCCGACGGCGCGCGTTTCCTTCGCTGGATCGCACGGGCACTCGAGGAACCCATTCTTCTCGCGCTCGAAGGGTAAGGCGAGTCTAACGCTTGCGCGGCACCGCCTGATTCGCTCATGAGTGATACAAAACCGCTCGTTGTTATCGGTGCCGGGCCTGGCGGATACGCGGCCGCGTTTCTGGCCGCGGACCTTGGAGTGTCTGTCACCTTAATCGACCCCGATCCCAACCCCGGCGGAGTGTGCCTCTACCGCGGATGCATTCCGTCGAAAGCCCTCCTCCACGTCGCGAAAGTCATCCACGAAGCTCATGATGCAAAAGACTGGGGTGTTACGTTTGCTGCGCCGAAAATCGACCCAAAGAAAGTAACCAGCTGGAAAGACGACGTTGTCGCCGCAACAACGGGTGGTCTGGGCCAGCTCGTCAAGTCGCGTAAGATCGAGTACATTCAAGGTAAGGCACGTTTTATCGATGCTCATACTCTCGAGGAAAAGCGGGTGAGCGGA
>JAPUJU010000243.1 GCA_027296025.1 bacterium | reverse complement strand
AATTGCAGTTATCGTAAGTTTCGCTCTTGAATAGCCATTGATCAGACACCCTGTGGCTCCTCCCTATCCGATGGGCGTCGATGCCCGTTTCCTCGGGATGGCGGCGACTGTTTGTGAGTGTACAACCCAATTCGGAGGATCTTCAACCATGAACAATTTTCAGAGATTGGTGCGATGCTACGCAAGGTCGCGCAGAACCCTAGGTTCCGGTGCCTCCGGTAACTTCAGCTTATGGCTAAAAGCGGAAGTCGGACGAGGCCTGCGGAGAGTCCGTTGTTGCCCCAGCGGCCGAAATTGAACGCCGATGTCTGCCGTCCGCCCGGTCACTTCCGCGCGACCCCCAGGATCGGACATTCAATTTGGCTCGCGGCATTTCCGGTGTTGACGCAACTCGGATATCGGGCGGGAAGGCACTGGGACTAACCTTCCAATTCGCTCGCTCCGACGCGGCCATGGCCTTTCTGTGCATTTACTTTGCAATCGAATGAATCGAATGTTATATTAAATATATCGTTAGTTATATAAATATGGCGGCGTAGTCGAGAATGATGGGCGGCTACGCTGAGGAGATGGAGGACCCCCATGAAGATCGAAACCACCCTCGACATTGATGCTCCTGCGTCCGCGGTCTGGCACGTGCTCGGGGAGCAGTTCGGCGACGTCGCCGAATGGTCCGACGCTATCCGAAAGTCTTCCCTAGATCGTCCTCTGGGTAAGGGCGCGGTCCGAACGTGCGACCTCAGGGCATTCGGTCCCGTTCCCGCAGGGCAGATCACGGAGGAGCTGACTCAGTTCGATCGTGGTTCACGATCCTTGACGTATGTCGTGCGTTCAGGAGTGCCACGGTTTATGCGCTTCGTCGAAAACGCTTGGACGGTTGAGGCTCACAATGATCGCCGATCCACGGTTACAAGTCGGGCCACGTTCCATCTGGCGTGGTGGGTGCTTCCCCTTTTTCCACTATTCCGGATTCAACTGGGACGTGGACTACGTTCATTTGTAGGTGAGCTTAAAAAGACCGTGGCCGGCTCCTCGGAGCTTGTGCGTCCGGCTGACGCCCGCGCTTGTTAGAAAGGGACCATGGCGCGGTCGATTGTCCGCGGACCTGATGACGTCCTTCGGTGCTAGTGGGCACTGGGTAACGAGTCGTACTCGATGTACCACGATTAGGAATGGGGTTGACCTACCTGGGACGACCGATGGGTCTTCGAGAAGTTATGTCTCGAGGGATTTCAATCCGGGCTGAGCTGGTTCACTATACTCAACAAACGAGGGATTTTTCGCGCAGCGTTCGCTAACTTCGAAGTTGGCGAGGTCGCGCGGTTCAACCGCCGCAGCGCCGACAGACTTTTGAAGGACGCTGGGATCGCGTGGTACCGGGGGAAGATCGAGTCCACAATAATGCGAAACGAGCGCCGGAACTGCGGGAAGAATTTGGATCGCTCGCGGCGTTCGTTTGGCGGTTCGAGCCACCGGCCAGGTCACGTCCATAGACTATGACTCGCACAGCCATGATGAAACTTACGAAGACTCGTGAATCGGCTGCTCTGAGTACTGAACTCAAGAGTCGAGGTTGGAGTTTCGTGGGCCCGACCACCGCCTACGGGTTTATACAGGCGGCCGGAATTGCGGACGATCACATGCGAGGGTGCGCGGCCTAGGAAGGCTGCAATTTGGCGCGTCTGAAATTCAAGGTGCCACGACCCTCTCGCTCTAAATGACTAAGTCTCGAAGACCGGCACGAAACGAGCAGCTAGTGAGTGAACCGACGGGCACATCTACGAGAAGTCGACTTCTTGCATCCGGCGCTACACTATTTGGTGAGAAGGGCTACGACGGAGCGTCGATCAGAGAGATCTGCAAGCATGCCTCAACCAGCATGAACATGATCCACCATTATTTCGGAAGCAAGGAGGGGTTGCTCAACGCAATTGTCGAGCAGTTCGGCTCTGACATCTTTGTTGTTCCGATGCGGCTCCTCGACAAGGTACCACGGTCCAAAGAAGACTTTCTCTCGCGAATGGAAATGCTGCTCGAATCGACGCTGGAGGCATACATCGAGCAACGGGCAGTGCTCTTGGTCGTCGTTCGAGAACAGGCCGACCCGAGCGCGTTGAGGGAATACATGGAGCGGTTTGTCGAGTTTCTCGAACAGTCGAAGAAGAAAGGCTTTGTGCGAAAGGAGGTCGACTCGGAAATGATCACTGGTGCCATGCACGATCGAGTTCTCAATCAAGTGTTGTTCGCACCTTGGATCAAGAGGAGCTTTGGGATCGACGTCTTGGCTGACGCGACGTACAAACGCCGCTGGTGCAATGCAAATCTCGATCTTCTAATGCACGGGTTCGTGCCGTAGCATGAGTTGAATGGGTAGGCGCGACATTGAACGACGATGTCTGCCGTCCGCTCGGTCACTTCCGCTCTACCTCAGAGATATCTGCAATTCGGCCTGGTTGCCAAGCGGGTTGGTACTCTCTCCAGAACCCGGATTCAGTTTAGGGTGCGGTTCGCAGGTCTTGCAGGAGCTCATCCACAATTGTCAGGACCTGCTGAGGCGTGAAAGGCTTTGGCAGGGTGCGGTCCGCGCCCATCTTTTCCGCCAGCTTGAGGTACTTCGGTCCCGCCACCTGGCCGCCGCCGGAAATAGCGAGAATCTTAACATCCGAATCCTGCGCGCGGAGCTCGGTGATGGTCTCGATGCCCTCCTTGTTGGGCATCAGGATGTCTGTAATCACGAGATCGGTCGGATCCGACTCAAATAGCTGGAGGCCTTCTTCACCGTCGCACGCTGCGATGACATCTAGATTTACGCTCTTCAGAATGGCGACGATGGTTTCGCGGACGAGTTCGTCATCGTCGATAACAAGAGCACGCAAGGTTCTTTGTGCTCCTATTTGTGTGGCTTCGTTCATGTGGGCTCACTTCCCGTTGAGATCGCGGGCGCCCCCCCATCGGAATCGAGAACTTCTCGAACCTTTCGCGCTAGATCATCTTTACTATAAGGTTTTGGCAATAGCTCGGCACCTTCGCCGGAGGTGTGTTCAGACCGAACCATCGGTTCTGAAAAGCCCGACACGAACAACACTTTCGTTCCTGGAGACCGCTTGACAACCCTGTCGGCAATGACCTTTCCGCTCATGCCGCCGGGAAGAAGGACGTCGGTCAGCAACAAGTCAAGTGCCGGCATGGCATCGGCCATCGACAGCGCGGCGAGGCCGTCGTTCGCTGATCGGACGGTGTAACCGAGGCGTTCGAGAATCACGACGTCAAAGGCGCGAACGTCCGGGTCGTCCTCCACGACGAGGATCGACTCATCGCCGTTCAATTTCCTTTCGCCCGGCGCGGCGTCCCCAACGAGGTCCGAAAGCGCGTCGGCGCGAGGCAGGTAGAGCCTGACCGTGGTGCCCCGGCCCACTTCGCTCTCGATTTCGACATGTCCCCCCGACTGCTTGACGAACCCATAGACCATGCTGAGCCCGAGCCCGCTGCCCTTGCCGATTTCCTTGGTCGTGAAGAAGGGTTCGAACACTTTGGCGAGCACCTCGCCGGGAATGCCTGCACCGGAATCACGAACGGTAATCTGCACGTAACTGCCGGGTGCCACCTCTTCGTCGTCTACGGTTTGACCGTCGA
>JAPUJU010000242.1 GCA_027296025.1 bacterium | reverse complement strand
CAGGTACACGGCGTTCGGACGGTTGGCATCGAGCCCGCTGCGAACATTGCCAACAAGGCGCGCGACAACGGGGTCGAGACCCTCGACGTGTTTTTCAACGGCTCCGTGGCACGTAGCGTTCGCGAAACGTACGGACCTGCGCGAGCGGTCGTCGCCAACAACGTGCTGGCTCACGTGGACGATACTCGCGACTTTCTGGGCGGCTGCAAGACGCTGTTGTCCGAGGACGGCTGGGTGGTGGTCGAAGTCCCAGCCCTGCGTCCGTTGCTCGAGCGTGCGCTGTACGATACGATTTACCACGAGCATCTTTGCTACTTCTCGGTATCCGCGCTTATCCGGGCTTTCGAGTCGGCTCAGTTGTCCATTGTGCGGATCGATCCCGTTCCGATTCACGGCGAGTCGATGCGGGTTTACGCTGCCC
This sequence comes from bacterium, assembly GCA_027296025.1. Classification (GTDB taxonomy): domain Bacteria; phylum Krumholzibacteriota; class Krumholzibacteriia; order WVZY01; family WVZY01; genus JAPUJU01. The sequence goes on along the minus strand of JAPUJU010000242.1, from coordinate 3,398 downwards.
ACGCGTCGAGGCACCCGACGCACGATTCCGAAGTCCTCGCGCTCGCACACCAGGAGCGCGAGCTCGGGTTACATGAGATGGACGCGTACGAGCGATTCGTCGACCGTGTGGAGCGCCACCGGGCTTCGCTCACGGAGTTGCTCCATTCGCTCAAGGCCGAGGGACACGCGCTGGCCGCCTACGGTGCGCCGGCCAAAGGAAACACGCTGCTCAATTTCTGCCGCATCGGCACGTCCTTGATCGAGTATACGGTGGACAAGAACCCCATGAAGATCGGTCGTTTCACGCCCGGAATGCACCTGCCGGTGCTGCCTCCGTCCACGCTTCTGGAACGAAGGCCGGGCTATGTTCTGCTCCTTGCCTGGAACTTCGCGGACGAAATCATCCGGCAGCAGCAGGCCTATCGCGACGGCGGCGGCAAGTTCATAATCCCGGTTCCCGAACCAAAGATCGTGTCGTAAGTTCCAGGCTGCCGTCGGCACCAACGTCGGACCGACGGGCCGTTCCACCGCGGAGATTCGACCAGTGAAAACCGTGATTCTCGCCGGGGGCATGGGCGCGCGATTGGCCGAGGAAACCCACCTGCGACCCAAGCCCATGGTGGAGGTTGGCGGAAAGCCAATCATATGGCACATCATGAACACCTACGCGAGCCACGGTTTTAAGGATTTTCTCGTCGCGTGCGGCTACAAAGGCGAACTCATCAAGGAATACTTCTATCTCTTTCAGATCCGCAACAGCGACTACTTCATCAACCTCAAAGACGGCTCCTGCGATGTCGTTCAGGGGTTACACAAAGACTGGCGAATTGGCGTGATCGATACCGGTCTCGATACCCAAACCGGTGGACGCATTCTGCGACTCCGCCCCTGGATCGGCCACGAAACTTTTCTGGTCACCTACGGAGATGGGATCGGGAACGTCGACATCGCCCGGTTGGTGGCCTTTCATCGGTCCCATGGGAGGATCGCCACGGTCACCGCCGTTCGTCCGCCGTCGCGCTTCGGCGCGCTCGCCCTGGACGGCGACCGCGTGCAGGAATTTTCCGAAAAACCCCAGACCGGCGAGGGCTGGATCAACGGCGGCTTCTTTGTGTTCGAGGCTGACGTCTTCAGCTACCTCGACGACGATCGTACGATTCTCGAACGCGATCCGCTTGAGCGACTCGCCTCCGAGCGCCAACTGATGGCGTTTCGCCACGATGGGTTCTGGCAGCCGATGGACACCCTTCGCGAGAAGCAAATCCTCGAGTCCTTATGGGCTTCGGGGAAGGCGCCGTGGAGAACAGTGGAATGACCTTCTGGGAGAATCGAAACGTATTTGTCACGGGGGCTACGGGGCTCTTGGGATCCTGGTTGATCGAAGAGCTCTTGAATCGGCGAAGTAATGTGTTTGCCCTGGTGCGCGACTGGATTCCCCGGTGCCGAACGATCGAGTCGGGACTTCTGGACCGGATCGGTGTGGTACGCGGCGAACTCGAGGACTATGATCTCGTGCTCCGGGCGCTTAACGAGCACGAAATCGACACCGTTTTCCATCTCGGCGCCCAGACCATCGTCGGTACCGCCGCCCGTTCGCCGCGCTCCACATTCGACAGCAACATTCGCGGCACCTGGAATCTGCTTGAGGCATGTCGTGAGTGCGGCCAGCTCGTCCAACGAGTCGTCGTGGCCTCCAGCGATAAGGCTTATGGAGTTCACGACACGCTACCCTACACCGAGGACACGCCGCTCCAAGGCCGGTTTCCCTACGATGTCTCGAAATCCTGCGCGGACCTGATCGCCTTATCTTATCATCACACCTACGACCTACCGGTAGCGATCACGCGCTGTGGCAACCTGTTCGGCGGCGGCGATCTGAACTTCAGTCGACTCGTTCCCGCCACCATCCGCTCGGCCCTGAAAAATGAATCTCCCATCATTCGAAGTGACGGCACGTTCGTCCGTGATTATTTCTACGTCCGCGATGCCGTGGACGCCTACTTACAGTTGACCGAGCGACTTCCGGACGACACGTTGAACGGACAGGCCTTCAATTTCGGTACCGAGACGCCGGCGTCCGTCCTGGAGATTGTCAAGCTCATCCTTGAACTTACGGGTCGCACGTCCCTGGAACCGATCATCCAGAACCAGGCCTCCAAAGAGATACCGCGTCAGTATCTCAGTTCCGCGAAGGCTCGCGAGCTACTCGACTGGCACCCGCGTTTTTCAACGGAGGAGGGCATGCGCCAGACGATTGACTGGTATAGCGCGTGGCTGGACCGCGGATGATCACCTTGCGGTCAGCAACCTTTTGAAGAAGTAGCGGGCGCCCCCCGTGGCGGCCGTGGGCCCGCCGAACGCTCCGTTTCGTTGACAACCCGGGACGGTCGGAAGTCACGGCCTTACAGCCCCATCCGGCTGCGCCATAGCGCAATAGACTGTTGCAACCTCACCGGAGACGATCATTTCACGTATCCAAGCGTCTTGAGCTTTTCCAATGTTTCCAATTCCAGGTCTCCTGGGATGCGGAATTCCGTCTGTTCGTCCGTGAGAGCGGGGAGCATGTAGGGTCCGTATGAGTCGATCAAGACGGCCGCAACCGCGGAATACGCCTCAGGGACCATCGCTTCACGAATTGCGGTTCCCTCCATGTCGCGTGAGGACGGAAAACCCAACAGGGCCAGAACGCTCGGTGTAATGTCTACAATGGAGGGCGACCGGCTCAACTTCAAACCCTGCTTGATTCCCGGTCCGCTCATCAGAAGAACGCCATCCGGACCGTGCTCATGGCCGAACGTGCTCCCCTGTTGGTATCCAAAGCCGTGGTCCGAGACGATCAATACCGTCGTATCCTCGTCCACTTCGCGCAGGATGTCGCCGACCCTGGCGTCGATGAACTCATAGTACCTGTCGACAACACCCGGGCGCCTGCCGAAACGATGACTCACATTGTCGATTCCCGACATATAAACGGCGAGAAAATTGAGATCCCTTTGTCTTTGAAGGTGGACCGCTGCAGCGGCCGCGAACCTGTCCGTGTCGTAGATGATGCGAAAGACGTCCAGAAGCCTCTTCTTCGTGGACAGTTGGTCTCTGTCACGGGGCGTCAAGTCGTCGAAGAACGGTAGGTCGAGGACGTTTTCGGGTCCAGAGTTTCCGAGCCACGAGAGTGATTCAGACAGCTCGCCCAGAAGCGACGCCGGGTAGGTGATGCCCAGAGTCTGAGAATTGCTGTCTCGGACGGTCTTGGTCGCGAATGCGGCGCGCCATGGGTTGTTGTCCGAAACCATGAATCCGTTGACCGGCTCGCTGGGCCAGGTGGCCATCCAGTTCACGACGGCTACGCCAAGACCCTGTTCGGAGAGTATGTTCCAAAGGGCCTTCACCTTCCGATGGCGTCCGCTGATCGGTGTTTCG
>JAPUJU010000241.1 GCA_027296025.1 bacterium | reverse complement strand
ATCATGTGCGTGCCGCTGATGGTGAAAACACAGCTCACGGGGATCCTGACGATCTACAACAAACGGGATCCGGAAGGATTCACGGAGAATGACCGGCGCCTGCTGACGATCATCGCGGCGCAGTCTGCGCAGTTGATCGAGAACGCACGGCTGTACCAGGAGAGCCTTGCGCTCGAGCAGATGAAGGAGCAGCAGAAGAACGCGTTCCTCATCCAGCGCAATCTGCTCCCGAGTGCGCCGCCGGAGATCGACGGCTACGACATCGCGGGTGAGAGTACGCCGGCGCTCGCCGTGGGAGGGGACTACTTCGACTACATCCCACGCCCGAACGGCAGGTGCGCGATCTGTCTCGGCGATGTGTCCGGCAAGGGCCTGCCGGCGTCGCTGCTCATGGCGAACCTCCAGGCCACACTCCGCGCGCACACCATTTCAGACATTTCGGTCGATGAGTGCGTACAAAGATCGAACACGGCAATATCCAACAACACAAGCGACGAGCAGTTCATCACGCTGTTCTACGGCGAACTCGACAGCACGACGCACGAGTTCGCTTTCTGTAACGCCGGCCACGAACACCCGTTGCTCTTTTCGGAGGACGGGGACCCCGTGAACCCGGCCACTCTCGAATCCACCGGCATCGCGCTCGGGATTTTCGACGGCGTGAACTATGAATGCAAGTCCGTCAGACTTGCCCCCGGAGACCTGGTCGTCATCTATTCCGATGGCGTAACGGATGCTACCAACGAGGCGGAGGAACCTTTCGGTCTCGAGCGGCTGCTCGTCGCCGTCTCACGGCATCGAAACGGATCCTCGAAAGATCTCATCGACGGTGTGTTCAAAGCGATCAACAACTTCGCTGGCAAAGCGACACAGTTCGACGACCTGACACTTGTTGCACTGAGAAGAAACAGTACCTCGTAGATTTTCTGACTTCGCGACTCGAGGTTCTTCACGCATCGCTCCTTCGGTCTCGATCAAGACTCAACAGAAAAGGCGGACAATGCAAATCCATTCGTTTGAACCACCGCGTCGAATACTGATGGGCCCCGGACCGTCGAATGTCTACCCGGAAGTTCTTGAGGCGCTCGCGCGCCCGACGATCGGCCACCTCGATCCTGAGTTCATCCGCATGATGGACGAAACGAAAACGCTTCTGAAAAGCGCTTTTCAAACGCACAACGACGTCACGATGGTGGTGTCGGGGCCGGGGTCGGCAGGGATGGAGAGTTGCTTCGTGAACCTCGTCGAGCCGGGAGACCGGGTGGTCGTATGCAGCAATGGTGTCTTCGGGGGGAGGATGAAGGAAAACGTGGAACGCTGTGGGGGCAAAGCAATTGTGGTTGAGGACGAATGGGGGAGGGCGGTGGATGCGAACAAGCTGGACGATGCGCTGAAAGCCCACCCCGATGCGGGAGTGGTCGCGTTCGTCCACGCGGAGACATCGACGGGCGCCCTTTCTGACGTACAGACGCTCGTCGACATCGCGCACTCGCACAACTGCCTGACGATCGTCGACACGGTGACGTCGCTCGGTGGATCTCCGCTCAGTGTCGACGACTGGCAGATCGATGCCGCGTACTCGGGCAGTCAAAAGTGTTTGTCCTGTACGCCGGGACTTTCTCCCGTGACTTTCAACGACCGCGCAATGGAGGCGATCAAGAACCGGCGAACGCCGGTCCAGAGCTGGTTCCTGGACATGACCCTGGTTACCGCCTACTGGGGTGGGGGCACGCGGGCCTATCACCATACCGCACCGATCAACGCGTTGTACGGACTGCACGAAGCTTTGCGGCTCCTGGTGAATGAAGGGTTGGAAAACGCGTGGGTACGACACCGGGCCAACCACGAGATGCTGCGCAAAGCGCTTCAAGAGATCGGCATCGACTACTACGTGCCGGAAGGGGAACGCATCCCGCAACTGAACGCGGTCACCCTTCCAAAGGGGGCTGATGACGCTTCGGTCCGGTCCAGCCTCCTCGGGGACTACAACCTCGAAATCGGGGCGGGTCTCGGGCCCCTCGCCGGGAAGATATGGCGGATCGGGCTCATGGGGTACTCGTGCACGGAGGACAATGTGGCATACTGCGTGGACTCGCTGCGTACGGTGCTGGCCGAATCTCGCGGGGCCCGATGACCCTCTCTTAGCTTGAAAACGGCAGTCGATCCGGATATAGTGAAGCCGATATCTATCTTGCACGAACCATTCAAAGGGGACGCACTTCGATGACCGACGCACTCCGATTGATCGATATCGACCACGTTCGACTCTATGTGGGCAACGCAAAACAGGTAGCGCATTTCTATGCCAGCGCCTTTGGTTTTCGAATTCACCAATTCAGCGACTTGACTACGGGTGACCGCGACGAAGCATCCTATCTGCTCACACAGGGAAACATACGGCTGCTCCTGACGACCGGGCTCCACAAGGATCACGCGGCGCAGGCCGAGGTCATGCGCTACGGAGACGGTATCAAAGACGTTGCGTTTACCGTGGACGACTCCGTTGCCGCCTACGAGCAGGCAATGAAAAACGGAGCGAAGTCCGCCTGCGAACCACACGAGATGACCGATGAGAACGGTACCGTTGTCACATCGGGAATCAAGACTTACGGGCGTGTCGTCCATAGTTTTGTGAGCCGCTCGGACAAATACTCCCTGCAGGAAAACGGGTCGAGCACGTTCATGCCCGGGTTCCAAAATTTTCCCGCCTGTGCCATTAACAGCTACAACGAAAAGCACCCGTGCGGGCTCATGTTCGTCGATCACGTTGTCGGCAACGTCGGCACCAATCAGATGAACACGTGGGTGAAGTGGTACGAGGATGTTCTTGGTTTCAAGCTGTTCAAGCATTTCGACGACAAGGATATCTCGACGGACTACTCGGCGCTGATGTCCAAGGTCATGGATTCGGGGTTCGGTGTGATAAAGATGCCGATCAATGAACCGGCGGAAGGGAAGCGCAAGAGTCAAATTCAAGAGTACCTGGAATGGCACGATATGACTCCAGGCGTTCAACATCTGGCACTTCGGACCGACGACGAATTGAAGTCGGTTGCGGCGCTTTGCGACCGCGGTGTCGATTTTCTGAGAATCCCCGATGAGTACTATGATGAGGTGTGGACCCGTGTCGAAGGTTTGATGGG
>JAPUJU010000240.1 GCA_027296025.1 bacterium | reverse complement strand
ACAATGGATCACCCGTCGCAACGCTTTCCTTCGAACAAGAATTTTGAAACCGATACGCTCGCCGGGGTGTCCTAACCTGTGTCTGTGCCGGCGAAACCGGCACCGGGAACCCTGAAACATTTGACCAGCGTGACGCGTAGTTCCGGTTATTCAGGCACATTCCAGCTACTTGAAGAGGAGACACGATGGCTCGACCCGGCAAAAAAGGCCTTTTCGGCATTATTCTGATTGTTCTAATTCTAGTTATGGCAGCGGGTTACTTCGCCAGGAACGCGATTAGCCCGGGTATGGCCGAAGCTCCCGACAGCCTGGCCGACAGTACGGTCGCGGCGGCGGACAGCACGGCCGAGGACGAGGACGAGGACGACGAGAAAAAGGAGCCGGATCCGGTGCCCGTCGAAGTGTCTCTCGTAAAGCCGCGGGCGATCTCCTCTTTCTACCACACGACAGCCACGCTTGAGCCGGAAAAGAAAGTGACGATCGTGGCGAAAGTCGCCGGTGAAGTGACCCGGTTGAATGTAGAAGAGGGGGACTTCGTCAAGAAGGGTCAGTCGCTTTGCCAGATCGAGGATGCCGAGTACCGCATCGCCCTGGAGGAGGCCCGCATCAACCGTGACCAGATGAAGCGGGAATTCGATAGGACGAAATCCCTGGTCGAACAGAATCTGATCAGTGACAAGGACAACGCCGACGCACAGTTTCAAGCGGAGCTGGCGGAGACGAAATACCAGGCGGCACTGATCAAGTACCGGTACACAAAAGTGCCGGCGCCATTCGATGGCGTGATCACGAAACGTCGTGTCGACCTGGGCCAGCACACGAACCTCGGTGCCGAGCTGTTCGAACTCATCGACCCGAGCCCGCTGTTGATCCGGATGTACCTGCCCGAGAAAGAAATCCGTGACATTCACGTCGGCCAGGAAGTGACGATCGAGCCGGACAACAGGTCCGGCGTAACGCTCAAGGGCCGCGTGATCCGAATCGCTCCGGAAGTGGACGATCGCACCGGCACCGTGAAAGTGACTGCTGAGACGCGTGGGCAAGCGATGCCAGGCAGTTTTGCGCGCATCAAGATCGTGACCGATACCCACGAGGGATCGCTGGCAATCCCGAGACGCGGCCTCATATCGGACGCAGGAGACCTCTATGTTTATCTGGCCGAGGCGGATTCGGTACGCAAGCTGCTCGTCTCCGTGGGCTATCAGGACGAATATTTTGCGGAGGTCCTCAGCGGTCTCGAACTCGGCGACAGCGTCGTTGTGGTCGGTACGGGCGGGCTGCGAACCGGAACCAAGGTCAAAGTTGTCGAACCGAGGATGCAGGGCGCACTGTCGCGCAAAGATGAATCAGCGGACGACGAGTCCTCCAACTAGGGACAAGCGAGTTCGATTACCCGTAAGGACAATCAGTGAAAATAATTTCGTTTTCCATCGGTCGACCGGTCACGATATCTATGATCTTCATCGCCGCTGTCGTGTTCGGTTTTGTCTCGCTGGACCGTCTGGACCTGAAGCTCCTTCCCGAAATTTCGTATCCGACGCTGACCGTGCAGACGGAGTATCCGGACGCGGCTCCGCTGGAGGTCGAAAACTTTGTCACACGGTCCCTTGAGGAGGCCGTTGGTGTTGTGTCCGGGCTTCGCGATCTTCGCTCGGTGTCCAAGCCGGGTATGTCCGAGATCACGCTCGAATTCTCCTGGAACACGGCGATGGACTACGCGGCACTCGATGTTCGCGAGAAAGTGGATCTCGTCGAATTACCGAGAGAGTGCAAGCAGCCGATCATTCTCCGGTACGATCCCTCGCTCGATCCGGTGATCCGTCTCGGGGTTTACGGCGACGAAAACCTCGTGCGGTTACGGTACATCGCGGATCGAACGATCAAGAAGGAACTCGAATCGCTGGATGGGATCGCGAGCGCGAAAGTCCTCGGCGGGCTCGAGGAAGAGATTCATGTCGAGCTGGACGAGCAGAAGCTCGCGGCGCTCGGGATTCCGATTACGACCGTCAGCAATCGATTGCTTCAGGATAATATCAACCAGTCGGCCGGAAAGCTGCGCGACCGTGGCTCCGAATTTCTGCTGCGCACCGAAAACGAGTTTCAGGGCCTCGAAGACATTCAAAACACGATCGTCTCAGAGAAAGATGGGCGCAAGATCATCCTTGCGGACCTCGGCAACATCACACGGGGCCATCGTGAACGTGAAGTAGTAAGCCGCATCAACGGTAAGGAAGCGGTTGAGATCGCCATATATAAAGAGGGAAGCACGAACACCGTCGAGGTTGCGGAGCGAGTTGTCAGACGGATCGAGACACTGCAGAAGCAACTTCCGGACGGGGTGAAGATCGACGTCCTCTTCGACCAGTCCCGTTTTATCAAGGCATCCATCAATGAAGTGCTCTCGGCCGCTATTCTCGGAGCGCTCCTCGCGATCGTGGTTCTCTATCTCTTCTTGAGGGACCTGCGCAGCACCGTAATCATAGGGCTTTCCATACCGATCTCCATCATGGCGACGTTCGTACTTATGCGTCAGTTCGGCGTATCGCTGAACCTTATGTCACTCGGTGGTATCGCACTCGGGGTCGGGATGCTGGTGGACAACTCGATTGTCGTCCTCGAGAGTATCGGTCGATACCATGAGCGTGGTTTCGAACGTCGCGACGCCACGTATCGAGGTGCCAGCGACGTCGGCAAGGCCGTCATCGCATCAACGTTGACCAGTGTCGCTGTCTTCTTACCTATTGTTTTTGTCGAGGGAATTGCGGGACAGGTCTTTCGTGATCAGGCGCTCACCGTTTCGATTTCGCTTCTCGCGTCGTTGATGGTATCGCTGATGCTGATCCCGATGCTCTCGTCGCTGAAGGGCCGGCCGGCCGTAGATCCCGTGAGCTTGTTTGGCCCGCCACGTCCCGCCAGGGAACTCGGGCGTTTCAAAAGCGGGATGGCTGCAGTCTGGCGGTTTCTGGCACTGTCGGTGCCGACATTCATGATGCGCATGTTTCTTGTCGTGGTGCGGTTCTTCGGGCGGGTATCCGGCCTGCTGATGTGGCCCGGGGTAGCGCTGTTCGGCTTTCTGTATAAAAAGCTGGAGAGCCGGTACACGCCGACGCTTGGCTGGGTTCTTCGACACCGTGGGGTGTTTCTCGTCGCTATCGTTGCGCTCTTCGGTGTGAGTCTCATCGGTGCCCGTACGTTGGGTGTGGAGCTCATCCCTCAATTTGCGCAGGGTGAGTTCAGTTTCAACGTTCGACTTCCGGAGGGAAGTCCACTGTCGGCGACCGACAGCAAGCTTCGCCAGATGGAAGAGAGTGTGGCGAAGCTCGACGGTGTGGAACGATACTTTACCAGCGTAGGTGTTGCCAGCCGTCTGGGGAGCAACGCGAAAACGAAGGACAAGAACATAGGCCAGCTGAGTATCGTACTCGGGGAACGGGGCCAGCGTCATGAGGACGCCGTGGTGGAAAAGCTCCGCCGCTCGTTCAACGGTATTGAAGGGATGACGTATAAGTTCGCTCGACCAATGTACTTCACCGTTCAGACTCCCATTGAAGTCGAGATCTACGGATACAACCTGGACAAGCTCAAGGAAGTCTCCGACCGATTCGAAAGAGGGCTCTCGCGGATCGCCGGCGTGAAGGACGTCAAATCATCGATGGAAATCGGCAATCCGGAAGTGAACGTTCGTTTCGACCGCGAGCGGCTTTCATCGCTCGGGCTCTCGCTGGACGAAGTGTCGAACCGGCTGAAGACGAAGATTCAGGGCGAAGTGCCGACGAAGCTCAAGGAAAAAGAAATACAGGTCGATATTAGAGTGCGAACGAGCGCCTGGCAGGCGGAGAGTATCGACGAACTCAAATCACTCGTGGTTGGCGAACGAGACGAACGACCGATCATGCTTGCCACGGTGGCCAGTGTTGACGTGACTCGCGGGTTGAGCCAGATCACACGAGTCTCCCAACAGCGCGCTGCCGTGGTCTCGGGAAACCTGACAGGACGCGATCTCGGTTCCGTATCCCGGGATATCGAGCAACTCATCGCAAAGACGAACCTGCCAATCGGATTTACGGCCGAGATCGGTGGACAAAACGAGGAACTGAACCGTTCTTTCAGGAGCCTGGTGTTCGCTCTTCTCCTCGCGGTCTTTCTCGTATACCTCGTCATGGCCGCCCAGTTCGAATCGTTCGTGCACCCGTTCATCATTTTGTTCACCGTGCCGATGGGAGCGATCGGTGTCATCTGGATACTGCTTGCCACAGGG
>JAPUJU010000024.1 GCA_027296025.1 bacterium | reverse complement strand
TTCCGGAGTTGGGTGCCCTCGACGGCCCGGTTTCGCGGGTGCGCCGGATCGTCCTGGTTTTCGACGCGTTCAACAGCACGCTTCGCGTGCGGCAACGCTGGCTCGGCGCCGCCCGCGCTTGGGCGGACGACGGGCTACGATGCGGGGACGAGGTCGGCATCGTCATTCTCGGGAACGATCCGAGATGGGTGCTTCCCGGGACCACGAATGTCGAGGCAATTCGACGGACGCTCGACGGGTTGGCGCTTGAAAACGAGGCGGCTGACCGCGACATCCAACGCGAGATGTCTTCGTTCATGAACGACATCCGCTCGTATTGCCAAAAAGGAATCGAGGGATTCCGCTGCGCCTACGTGCTCGGCAACGAATACGTCCAGCGCTGGAACCGGGCGTCCGAGCAGGCGATCGCACACCTCGACGCGATCGTCGAACACCTCGCGCGTGTTCCCGGGCGCAAAGCCGTACTGCTGTTCTCGGAAGGCATCATCGGGGACGCATCCGCCATGGTCGTCAACGCGTTGTTGATGAATTTCGGAACGGAGCCCGTCAATATCGAAACGCTGCGTTGGAGCTACAACACCGATGTCTACGACGAACTCAGGGTCATGCAAGCCAACGCGCGTGCCGCCAAGGTTTCCTTTTTTACGTTGTACACGGCGCGGTCGACGGCCCGGGGGTTTGCCGGCGATTTGGAACAGGGAGAGACTCTCACCGCCACCGATCTCGGCGTCAACGCCTGGGGTCGTCTGGAGTCGTCGGTCCGGGAAACACTGAGCGTGTTGGCAACCGAGACCGGCGGCCGGTCGTACGAGAGGCTGAGGGACTTGAACGACGACGTTCGACACGCCGCCGACGCGTTCCTCGGAATCTACTCCGTGGGCTACTACCGAAAGAATCCGGACACCGACCTGGGTCGTCTACGGGTCAAGCTGAGCCGGCGAAACGTGGATCTCGACTACGATCGGCGGGAGTAGACCCGATCAAGCGCGGATCTTCATTTCCGGCGTAGGACTCGCCGCCGAAACTCCCGAACGATCGGCAACTTGTCCAGCCAGGCGGAGGCGTCGGCCCGGGTCGGATCGAAATCGGTCTGCGCCCCGGCGAACCCCTCGGGGATCTGGCTGAATAGTTTGGGCGGGTCCAGTTCGTCGTCGATGTAATGGTATTCGTAGCCCGGCACGAAGAGATCCTCGTCGGCCTTCACATCGACGACGCGCACACCGTAGCTCGACAACTCGGTCGTGATCGCCTGCGGCGGAACGATCCAGACGTGCCGGGGTGCCGCAAAGAACAGGTACTGGATGAGTCGGTTCTCGGACAGGATACGGAAGCGTCGGACCGGCCCTCCGTACAGGCGACTGCTTGAACGCGAGGTTTCCACGATCCCACGCCTGAAGTCCGGTGCAAAACCGTTGACGAACCTCAACGATGCCGGATCGTTCTTGCGGGAAAAGAACGCGACGCGGCGCCCAGCGTTGATCCGGGTCCCCGGTCGAACCGCCGCGATGTTCCGTGGAGCGATGAAATCCCGGTAGGGCTCGATGCGCCCGCGAGGGGCGTTCCTCAAGATCAGGTACAGCGCACGCTCGTCGGTCGGCACACGCCGCTGATGGTGGCTGAGGGTTTCGAGAGCCGTTTGCATCTCGAGCGGCAGATCGGTGGTCGATTCCACGGATCTCAGGTGTTCGTAGCCGTTCTCGATCCAGCGCTCCACGGCCCCCTTGCCGATCCAGAACTCGTCGTCCGTGGCGACCAGGTGGGAGCCGACGCGCCAGACCAACGAAAGGTCCTTGTAGAAAATGCGTGGGTAGATTCGCCCCCGGCGTGCCGGTCCCTGCGATGGCAGGATATACGCGACAAAGAAACGAACCGCCGGGTTCTTGCGGACGCGTGTCAGGTAAAACTGCGTGCCGAACAGTTCGAGTTTCCGTCTGGGGATGTAACCCGCATCAAGCAGTTCCGACCCGTCGTTTCGCGCTTCCCCCGCAGGCTTGATCTCCACACCCGCGTCGAGCAACGAAAAAAACTCGCGCGCGACGGTCCTGGGCGACAATGGCTGCGGAGCGATACTTGCAGAGATCGTTCTCGGTTTCTTCACGGCGCCCGAGCCTTGGCTAGCGAATGTCGACGCGGTTCACTCGAACAACATAGCAGGAAAGAACCGCGCGCCGGGCGATGGCAGCTCGAGACCACGGTGTACTATCGTTGGCTCCGTCGAGGTCCCCCACGGATCAAAGGAAACAACTGTGAGCCAGAACCCGATCTTTCACTTCAATACCGAGGTACGCGTCCGGCTGCCCGAGACCGACGCGATGGGAATCGTCTTTCACGGGAATTACTTCACCTACCTGGAAGTCGGGCGCGTCGACTACCTGCGCAACATCAAGTTATCGGAAGGAGCCCGTCCGATCAAGGACTTCGAGAACGTCGTCGTGGCTGCGCACCTGGACTTCAAATCCCCGGCGCGGCTGGACGACTGCATTACGATCGACGTGCGCACACGCGAAATCAAAAAGAGTAGCTTCACGTTCGAATTCCGTCTGCGGAACAAGAGCACGAACCGCGTGATCACGGTCGGCTACACGACGCACTGCGCGATCGACGAAGCGTTCGTCCCAATCGCCGTGCCCGAGCGATTCCGGGAAATCGTCGCGGCGTTCGAGCAGTGGGATACGTGATTCGGGGGGACATCAATCTGCAGGAGGCCCCGTACTCGTCAGACGTCCCGAAGCTTTCCGTCGCGTCGAATCCGCGTCACGCCGATGGCGATCGATCCGCCTTGACCGATGATTTCCAGGTCGAGTTTCCTGCTGGATGTCTTCGTGATGCCGGCGGAAACGCCCGTGGTCAGGAGTCTGGCCAGCGCCTTGCCGCTACCGGAGAAAGCGATCCTCCGGATCTTTTGCCGGCTTCCGATAAACGTGAACTGTTTGGCCTGGAGCACTTTCCAGACGACGTAGTTTCGTGCGAAATCCCAATCGCCCAGTTTCGCGACCGCGCGGCCCACGGCGGCGAGATTGTCCATCGCCACCGAGTGGAGCTTCGGCGTCCGGAGATGGTACGCGTTGCTGCGCTCGAACCTGATCTCCAGTTGCGCTTTCGCGTTCGGTTTCAAGTTGGAGATGTCGCTCACTTCCTCACCGGCCTGAAACAGGGTTTCGGACACGCCCTGCGAGCTGAGCGTCAGTTCCGCTTCTTGTCCTCGCCTCGCTCTGAACGACACGTCGAAATCGGAGAGAGCCTCAACGGGGACGAATACACCGCGCCGGAGCGTCACGATGTCGCCCAGATCGATGACCGCTCCCGGTTGCCACACGGCGCGCAGTCCGAGAACTTGGCGCATCCGCCGGTCGTACTTCTTGGGTAGGGACATGCTGCTCCTCCGGCCCCTCACTATATCGTTTGACGCCACGCCGGATGGAGCGCGTTGACGACCCTGCCTTCTAAATCGATTTCATACTGGAACCCGGGCGCGTTCCGTATCAGAATCTTCATCCGTCACGACTCACCGTTCTACCGGAGCAGGATACCCAATCTCGGGGAGGCGCGATGACAGGCGATGTTCTCCTTCGGGATGTGTTGGAAGAGGACTTCCCGGTCTTCTTCGAACACCAACTGGACCCGGACGCGTGCGCGATGGCCGCGTTCGCGGCGAGGGAAAGGGATGCGTTCATGCTGCACTGGACGGAGATTCTGAGCGACGACACCATCGCAAAGAAGACGATCCTCTTCGACGGACGTGTCGCAGGGTACATCGTGAGCTTTGGACAACCCGATAAGCAGCAACTCGGATACTGGATCGGCAAAACGTTCTGGGGCAAGGGCGTCGCCACCCGGGCGCTGTTGGCGTTCCTGGGTTTTGTGAAAACGCGTCCCCTGCACGCCCATGTTGCGAAACACAACCTCGCCTCACTCCGAGTCTTGGAGAAGTGTGGGTTCACGATCCATGGCGAGGACACGGCACCGTCCGAGGCGGGTGATCCGGATGTCGAGGAATTCGTTCTGAGGCTGGGGTCGGACGGGGGCTCATGAATCGCCACCGCATCTGGCCGTTTCCGCTGTTCGTCCTGTCGGGAGCGGCGGCGCTTGTTTTCGAGACGGTCTTTCTGCGGCCTTTATGGCTGGTCTGGCGCTCGGGGCGGCGTTGCTTCGA
>JAPUJU010000239.1 GCA_027296025.1 bacterium | reverse complement strand
CGCCGTCGCAAACGGGTTCCGCAATCGTGAAGGTAAGCATCATCATCCCCGCTCACAACGAAGAAGAGGCGATCGGCCTCGTCATCGATGAGATCCCGCGCGACGATGTGCTGGAGATCATCGTCGTGGACAACGGCTCATCGGACGATACGGCAGGCGTCGCGCAGCGACACGGGGCGCGCGTTGTTCGCGAGGAACGTCCGGGATACGGCACTGCGTGCCTTGCGGGCCTTGCAGCTGTCGATGATGGCGCCGACGTCATCGTGATTCTCGACGGTGACCATTCGGATTATCCAGAAGACCTGCCCCTTCTGCTCGCACCCATCGGCGAGGACAAGGCCGATTTCGTCATCGGCTCACGGACACTCGGCGGCGCCGAGAAGGGTTCCCTCCTGTGGAACCAGCGATTCGGAAACGCGCTGGCGTGCACGTTGATCCGGTGGCTGTACGGCGTACGCTTCACAGACATGGGACCCTTCCGTGCGGTGCGCCGGACTAGCTTCGAAGGACTTCGGATGCGCGATCCCGATTTCGGGTGGAATGCGGAGATGCAGGTCAAGGCGATCGAGAACGGCCTGAGGATCAAGGAGGTGCCCGTTCGGTATCGTCCCCGGGTCGGGACGTCGAAGATCTCCGGCACGGCGAAGGGAACCGTTTTGGCCGGTACCAGGATTATTGGTACAATACTGGGACGCTATCCGGGTTATTTGAGGTCTCGAAGGGGCGCCAGGACATGAGTATCATCAGCTCGCGATCGTTGCGTGTGCGTTCTTGACGGATGAATCTACAAACTGGTCGTGAACAACTGGAATGAACGCTGAAGCCCGATCCATCGCAAAAGATGAAACGCCCGGAATATTTTCCGAGATTGCGCCGCGGTACGATCTTCTCAACCACGTCTTGAGTTTGAACATCGATCGCCTCTGGAGGCGGGAACTCGTCCGGATGGCGAACGTGCATAAGAGCGGTGCCGTCATGGACGCGTGCACGGGAACGGCCGACGTGGCGATCGCTTTCGGTAAAAGACTCGAATACGGAACCGTTGCCGGCGTCGATATGTCGGACGGCATGCTGGGTATCGGGCAGTCCAAACTACGGAAACGAGGCCTCTCGGATCGCGTAAAACTTTTCGAGGGAGACGCGCTTGCGCTCCCGTTTGCATCGGCTTCGTTTGATGCCGTGACGATCGCTTTCGGACTTCGGAACCTTCCGGACTACTCCCGGGGAATCCGGGAGATGGTACGGACGCTGAAGCCTCGCGGGCGTTTGCTGATCCTCGAGTTTTGCCCGCCGACTGGCGGACTCTCTCTCAAGGCGTACAGTTTTTACCTGCAGAGCGTCCTGCCCGTCGTCGGCGGTCTCGTGTCCGGTTCGCGGCGTGCATACGAGTACCTCGCCTCGTCGATCGGGGACTTCATGACCCGCGACCAGCTTCTTGCCATGCTCTCCTCCGCGGGGCTCGAAGAGGTCCGTGCGCGAAAACTCACCGGCGGGATCGCCTACATCTACTATGGCGAGAAACCAAACGGGGCTGCCTGACATGGCTCTCACTGAAGGCGGAGTCTCCTTCCCGCAGGGCGGACGTACGACGTGACACCGGTCCGCCCGAAAATTCTTTTTGTATGCTTCGGTAACATGATTCGGTCGCAGATGGCGGAGGGATTCGGGCGCCACCTCGGCGGTGATCGAATCGACCTGTTCAGCGCCGGGCTGCATCCGACTGGTGTCGTCGCCGACGCCGCTGTCGAGGCAATGGCGGAGAAGGGCATCGATATCCGTGGGCACTCTTCGAAAGGGCTCGGCGACGTACCCCTCGATGAAATGGATTACGTTGTTACCATGACCGGCCACAAGGCCGAGTCGATCGTGCCGGATTCCTTCGCGGGCACGCCTGTGACATGGACTGTCACGGATCCGATCGGACGGTCGGATGCCACGTACCGAACGGTTCGCGACGAGATCGAGATCCTGGTACGAAAACTGATCGAGTCGATACCGAGGTGATGAGAGGGCAATACCGACTTTGTCGTTGAGGAGATAGAGCGCCCCGGCAGACAGGCGCGGTGAAATGTGTTATCATTAGTTGCCGCAAGTTTAGCGGCCGGAAGGAGTTGGAGGTCTCGTCGATGATGAGTCTACGCGGCAAAAAAGTACTCGTTACCGGGGCGGGTGGGTTCATACCCAGCCACCTCACTGAGGCGCTCGTCAAAGCGGGCGCGGACGTCACCGCGTTCATACGCTACAACTCGCGGAACGACTGGGGATTGCTCGAAGAGATTCCGGACGAGATTCGCGCCGGGATAGAAATCGTCCCCGGCGACCTCAAGGACGCGGATGCGGTTCGCAATGTGTGCAGGGGCAAAGAGGTCATTTTTCACCTGGGAGCGCTTATTGCGATCCCGTACTCCTACGTCAATCCCCGGGACCACGTGGAAACGAACGTGATTGGCACATTGAACGTTCTGACCGCAGCGCGGGAGTTCGAGCCGGAGCGCGTCGTCCACACCTCGACGAGCGAAGTCTACGGTACAGCGCAGTACACGCCTATCGATGAGAGTCACCCTCTTCAGGCGCAGTCTCCATACTCGGCCTCGAAGATCGCAGCCGACAAGATCGCAGAGAGTTTTCACCTCTCTTACAAACTGCCGGTCGTGACCGTGAGGCCGTTCAACACGTACGGGCCGCGGCAAAGCGCGCGCGCGGTCATTCCTACGATTATTTCGCAGGCGCTCACCAGTGACACGGTCCGTCTCGGTTCGTTGACACCACGGCGCGACCTGACGTTCGTCAAGGACACGGTGAGGGGCTTCATGCTCGCCGCACGGAAGGAAAGTGCTGTCGGTGAGGTGGTGAATCTCGGCACGCAAGAGGATATGTCCATCGGGGAACTGGCGGACAGGTGTATCGCCCTGATCGGTAGAAAGTGCGAGGTCGTCGAAGATCAGCAGCGCATACGCCCTGAAGGCAGCGAAGTGATGCAGCTGCTGGCGGACACAACAAAGGCGGGGAAGATATTGGGCTGGAAGCCGGAAGTGACACTGGACGACGGCCTCAAAGCCACGATCGAATACATCAGAGAGAATACCTCGAGATTCAAAGCGGATATCTACAATATCTGAAAACAACACACCATCATTGGAAGGCAGCATAGCACCATGAAAGCGGTCATCATGGCGGGCGGTCTGGGTAAGCGGCTCAAACCCTTTACGCAAATAATCCCAAAACCCCTTTTGCCGGTCGGCGAGAAATCCATTCTCGAAATAACGATTCACAAGCTGAAAGAGCAGGGTTTCACGGAAGTCATTCTTGCTGTGTACTACAGGTCCGATCTGTTCGAGTCCTACTTTGGAGACGGCTCGAAGTTTGGCCTGAAAATCAGGTATACAAAGGAGAAGGAGCGGCTCGGAACGGCGGGACCCCTGAAACTGGCGACAGAATTCCTCGAAGAGCCCTTTCTTGTAGCGAACGGGGATATTCTCGTGAACATGAAGTTCACGGAACTGCGGGAGTTTCATCTCGCCAACGACGCCGATTTTACGCTGGTCACGAAAACGATCCAGATGCCGCTTCACTACGGTGTCGTCGAGAAGAAGGAGAACCGGATCCAGAGCATCAAAGAGAAGCCGGTCGTCGAGGCGGAAGTGAGCGCCGGGATCTACTTCATGAGCCCGGACGTGCTGGACTATATTCCGGCCAATCAGGCGTTTCCGATGACGGACCTGATGCGTGCGCTGATCGCGGACAAACGAAGTGTGCTTGCGTATCCCCTGGAAGGTTACTGGCTCGACATCGGGCAGCTGAGCGACTACGAAAGGGCTCAGGACGACGTCACAAAGGGACTGATTTGAAATGCCGTTGAAAGACAAACACGTCGTCGTGACGGGAAGCGACGGGTTCGTCGGTCGATATCTGGTAGAGCAACTGAAAGATCGGGGCGCGAAGGTAACACCGTTCGATATTGCAGAAGGAAGCGACATTACCAGGTGGTCCGACTTCAGCAGAATAACAAAGGCAGATATTGTTTTTCACCTGGCCGCCAGAACGTTTGTCCCGACCTCTCAGAAGAATCCAAGGCTGACCTATGAGATCAACTTGATGGGTACGGCGAACGTGCTCGAGATGTGCCGCGTGACTGGCGCCCGGATGATTTTCGCCAGTTCGTACGTCTACGGCAATCCTCAATATCTTCCAACGGATGAAAAGCATCCGGTTAATCCGACCAATACGTACGCACGGAGCAAGGTGCTGGGCGAGCAGCTGTGTCATGCCTACCACGAGGACCACGACGTACCGTGCGTTATCCTGCGCCCGTTCAATATATTCGGACCGGGGCAGGATGAGAGTTTCCTGATCCCCGAGATCATCAAGCAGCTCAAAGTCGGGGACGTCCTCACGCTTCAAGATCTTAAGCCGCGGCGGGACCTGCTCTACGTGAGCGATGCCGTGGACGCGTATGTCAAGGCAGGCGAGTATGACGCATCAAACTACGAGATTTTCAACATTGGTTACGGTGAGAGTTTTTCGGTCGAGGACGTCGCGAAGAAACTGATCAAGCTCACGGGAAATGATGTTGAACTGAGATCGCTTCGCATCGAGCGGCAGGGTGCCATCAACGACACCGTCGCCGATACGCGCAAAGCGAAAGAGCAGCTGAAGTGGCAACCAGCCGTCGATCTCGTTGCTGGCCTGGAAAGTACGTTGAACGCATAGGTTGCCCCTCCTTTTGGCTCCCCCTTGCGGATGTCATGAAGATTTTGATCCTTACGAACTACATCTACCCCGACGAGTTCGGCGGTATCGAAAAGCTCGCGGCGGAACTCTCAACCGAACTAGCCCGCGACCATGAGGTTGTGGTCTATACGTCATATGTGGAGGGCCACCCGCAACGCGAGACGCGCGACGGTGTGCTCGTCAAGCGATTCAAATCGGCGGATAACTACCGGCTCAAGGTACCGTTTGCGATCCGGACCGTCAACATTCTGAGAGAATTGAAACGTGAGAGTCCGAAACCGGACGTCATCCTGTCGATGAGCCTGCAGTACGGGTTCGTCTGTCACCTGGCGGGGAAAGTGTTCGGAATCCCGTTCATGCTCTACATCCTTGGAAGCGACTGGTACATAGCGAGGGACAAGCGGTTTCAGGGACGGCTGTACCGGTTCGGAATCCGGGGGTGTGGCACGTTGATCACGCAGTCGCACGTCATCGAGCAGGACATTCTCAAGCGCTTTCCGGAGGCGACGATTGAGGTGATTCCCAACGGACTGACGCTTCCAGAAAAACGCTCGAAAGGCGACAAAATCGTCTGCCTGGGACGGCTGGTCGAGGTCAAGGGAGTGCGGTACCTCATCGAAGCGGTGAAGGACATTCCGGATTGCCCCGAGGTCATCATTGCCGGCGCCGGCCCTGAAGAAGAGACCCTCAAAGAGATGGCGGCAGGGCTGAACATCCGGTTCACCGGGCGTGTCCTGAATATTGAAAATGTATTCATGGAAGGCGGAATTTTCATTCTGCCTTCTCTGTCCGAGGGGTTGCCGCAGGCGATGCTCGAAGCGATGAGCTACGGACTGCCCGTAATCGCCACGACGGTCGGTGGCGTGCCGGACGTGGTCGAGCACGGCAGGACGGGTTTCCTTGTAGAGCCCGGGAATGCGGGCGAAATCCGCAAGTACCTCGAGAGGCTGCTCTCCGACGAGGTGATGCGAAAAACGATGAGCGAAAACTGCCTCACGGAAATTCAGAACTACGCGTGGCCTGTCCTGTTGAAACGCATGGAAGGTGCGATGGAGCGCCTCGTGACCCGCAAGTAAGTCCTGACCGTGTGGCCCCTTTTTCGAATCATGATTCGGAGGTCACACGGTCTTTTCGGCCATATGGATCGTACGTTGCGGATATGGCATCTCGATTCCGTGCTCGTCGAATGCCAGCTTGATCCGCTCCGTCAGGTCACACTTCGTCGCCCAGTGGTCCTGTCGCTTGACCCACGGCCGGACCACGAAGTTGACGCTGGAGTCCGCAAGCTCGGCGACACCGATGAACGGCGCCGGATCCTTGAGGATCCGCTCGTCCTCTGACAGTATTTTCTCGAGGAGATTGCGTGCCGTCTTGATCGACGAATCGTATCCGATTCCAACGACGAGATCGATACGTCGGTTCGAGTTCACGGAAAAGTTCCGGATGATACCATCGTAGATCCGTGCGTTCGGCACCAGGATCTGAACGTTGTCCCCAGTTGCCATCACGGTAACGAAGAGCCGGATCTCCTTGACGGTCCCCCTGACTCCTGCCACATCGATAGAGTCGCCGACCCTGTACGGGCGCATCACCAATGTCAGGACTCCCGATGCGAAGTTAGACAGGGAATCCTTCAGGGCAAAGCCGACCGCGAAGGTCGCGGCGCCGAGTATGGCCACAAGCGATGTCGTTTCGATACCGAACTTGGAAATGGCTGCCAGCACCGCGACTATGATGATGATGATGTGGATGAGACTTGTTGCGAACGTCGTAATCGACGGTTCCACTTTTGCCCGCACGAGGAGCTTTCTGACGATACGCTTCGCGATGTTGGCGAAGAGGCGTCCGGCGATCAGAATCAGAATCGCCGCTGCGACCCTCAGGCCGTACGTCGTCAGATAGGGCGTAATTGTTTCCATCCAGGTTTCCATTCGGTGCCTCCTTGGTGGCTAGCCTACGACGTAAGGATCGCGAGTAAGAGTCTTACTCTTGAAACGCGCGAGACTCAGGTTATCGATTGGTATTGATGTGGTACCCGACGTGATCAACTCCGTGAGGAGCCGCGCGACAATCGGGCTCAGCATGAAGCCGTGACCGCTGAACCCGCAGGCGTGATAGTACCCGTCGAGACCATCGACGGTGCCCAGTATCGGCCTCGAATCCGGCGACATATCGTACAGGCCCGCCCACTGTCGAATGATGCGGGCCTTGCCCAGCTTGGGAAACGTGTCGCGGAGAACCTTTGCGAACCGGAAGAGAAAATCCGGCGACGACGCCGTCGCGTACGAGGATTCCTTGTTTTCGTCTCCGACGCCCCCGATGATTTCACCGCGAAGACTCTGCGAGAAATAAAAACCTTTCTTCGGCGAGATGATCATGGGTTTGAGAAACGCTTTCAATGATTCGGTCACGGCGATTTCGTGACAGTACGGCTCGGTCGGGATATCGATGCCCAGCATGGCTCCGATGTCGCGTGTTCGAGCACCTGCGACGTTGATCAGGCGTGGTGCGTGATATGTGCCGTCTGTCGTAACGATTTCGAAACCGCCACCCACGCGCGACGCGACGGACGTCACCGTTGTCATGACGCGGATGTCGACGCCCAGTCGCCTTGCGGCCTCTCCGTATCCCCACAGGACGGCGTAGGGGTACGCTGTGCCGTCCGTCTGACAGAACGCGCCGGCAAGAACGCCGTCGGTGCTCAACCCCGGGATGAAGTCTCGGATCTCCTCAGGTGACATGAGGACCGTGGGCACGCCGAGACGGTTCTGCAGTGGGATCGTTTTCGTGACGGTTTCGTACTCGTGCTCGTCGAAGATGAGCATCAGGTAACCGCCCTGCCGGAAGAACGTGTTGAATCCGAGTTCCGCATCGAGGTTCTCGAATATCTTTACGGCTTCTCTCGCGAGGATGATGTTTTCTTCCATTCCCCACAGCTGACGGATGCCGGCCCCGCAGCGCCCGGTGGCCCCCGTCCCGAGATATCCCTTCTCGAGGACAACGATATCTTTCATTCCGCGCTTTGCCAGGTTGTAGGCACAGGCGAGCCCGTTGACACCACCACCGACGATGACGACTTCCGCGGAACGCGTCATGTGCCTTCCTCGTCGCAGTCGACGATGTCATCGATGCGCAACGGCAGAACGGGAGGTCGTAGCGTCGGCACGTGAATGCTCGTAACGTCGCCCGCGAAAGCGGGGCGCCCATTCTCTCCTTCGGACTTCAGCGCATCGAGCAACCGAAGTGTCTGAATGAAGCAACATTTTCCCTGGCACTTGCCGGTGCCGATACCGGTGTACCGCTTGAGCGTCTCGATGTCGCCGTAGCCCTGTTTCAGCGCCGAGTAGAGCTCTTCGACCTCGACGTCTTCACAATGGCAGAGAATGGTTTTCGACACGCGCTATCCCTCTCTCGATGCGCGCGGTGGATTGACAGCGATTCGGCCCGCTTCCTCGCCGCGCAAAATCCGGTCCCGCCACATCTCGTCCCCGGCGAGATCGCCGACGACGATGCAGGAGATAGCCTTGTCCAGGTGAAGCTCGCGGGTTGTGGGCCGCATGACTTTTTCTTCGTCGGTATCCGTTTCGGGAAACTCGAACCGGAAACCGGCCTGGTAGGCGAGCTCATATGCTCCCTGTCCCGGGAACGCGGTGCAGAGCAGGTCGCACGGGATACGTTTTGTTCCGTTCGCAGATTTGACGTCAACCGATCGTATCCATTCACCGCCCGTCACGCGAACGACGCGCCCCGAAACTCTGGTGGCCTCCGCGGATGGAACATCGTTCGATGGATCCACAAGAGCTGCAACCTGGATGTCGTGCGATGCAAGCAGTTGTACGAGATCCGTCACGCGCGATCCCATTCCATATACGACGGCGCGCCCGCCGGGGCGAATTCCATCCCGTTCAAGAAGCAGTCGGATGGCACGTTCTCCGAACACGCCCGGCGTATCGTTGTTTTCAAAAAGCGGTACCAGATCGTAGGCGCCCGTTGCAAAAATGAAACGATCAGCCTTGATGCGCCGCATGGGCATCGATTGGCCGGGGCGCGTTCGCGGTCCGAGCAGGATTGTGTCGGGCGGGTAAAAGCCGAGTGCGGTCGTGCCTGCACAGACGGTCACGGACGGGTTTGCCGAGATGCCGGTTGCGAGCGTGTCACGAGCGTCGGATCTCTCCGCGTCGGATGTCGTGCCGATCGAATGTCCGCCGAGGCGGTCGTATTCGTCGACGAGAAGAACATCCGCGCGGCCCTCCGCAGCTGCGCTGGCCGCGGCCATACCGGAGAGGCCAGCGCCGATAACGGCAACGCCGTAGTGCCGCTTCAACGACGCGACGGGGGAGTCTGCGATGTCGCACGGTTTCGTCTCGGGTGCGTCGAGACGTACTTTTCCCACACCCGCCATCCTCCGGAGCACGCCGAAAAAGAACCTTCGCACGACGGCCGGCCGCGTGAACATGTGGTAATAGAAGCCCGCCGGAAAGGGAAGCATGCGTACGGAGGCGATGAGCAACGGTGCGAAGAACGGGATGGCTCCTTCGCGCCGGATGCGCATGCCGTCTTTGAGCGGCGTTACGCATGTCGGCACTCCGGGGGTTCCGTCCACCTCCATATGGCACATGACGCAGCGCCCCCGGGCACAGTGGAGCCCCCTCGGGCGGTGGAACTTCACACTGTGCGAGAGGGTTCGAATACCCACGCGAAAAAGCGCGCCGGCAATCGATTCGCCGTCGGTGCCCTCCAGTCGCCGGTTCTCGAAGAAAAAAGCGATTCGATCGGCAGGCATGACGAAGCGAGCATAGTGCAAAACTTACGTGGTATCAAGGACTTTGCCCGGAAGACCTCCTGCAGCGATGGCGTTGGTGCTCCGTCGGGCGGCTCGCTTGACAAAGCGCTCGGGCTCCCGTATAAGTTAAGAATTCTAAGAACCTTTCCGGTAAGAACTCGTAGTAAAGGGGTGCCGGGTCACCGGTTT
>JAPUJU010000238.1 GCA_027296025.1 bacterium | reverse complement strand
TCTCTCCAGCCTCCATTGTTAATTTCGGCCGGTAGCCCGATCTTATTAAAATGTGCCTCGAGCTCGTCCCAGTCGACGTCGACGCACACGAGTTTTCGCACCGGCCCCGCAGCCTTCTCCTTCTTGAGCGCAACGCTTCCGTTGAACGGCGGCCGCTTCAGCCGGACCATCCAGCCAAGGTCGAGTTCGTACGGGGTCGACTTTCGCGATTCGATCAGGCAGTGGGTCGCGTTGTAGTAATCGACGCCGTTGAGCATGTACCCCGCCTCGATCCGGGTAATGTCCATCGCGTCGAGCCCCACCGGTTCCAGGCCGAACGGAGTTCCGCCGGAGATCAACGCGTCGTACACAGAGATCGCATCTTCGTTCTCGATCCAGATCTCATAACCAAGATCACCTGTGTATCCAGTTCTCGACACGAACACCTCTGCCTTTTCAATCGTATTGCTCATCATCCAGAAATACTTGAGTACGTCCACCGGCTGATCGCAGACGTCGTTCAAAACCTCCCGCGAGGTCGGGCCCTGGAGAGACAATGCGGCGAATCGACCGGTGCTGTCCTCTATGCGGACGTCGCAGCCGCGAGCAAAGCGCGACAGCCACGCGAACGCAGGGTCCGCCGAAGTAACGCGAAAATACGTTTCGCGAAGGCGAGTGACGGTACCGTCATCAACCACTTTCCCGTCACCGTCGCACCAGCACGTGTAAAACACCTGGTTTTGTTTGAGTTTTTCTACGTTACGGACCATGATGCGCGACAGGAACGATGCCGCATCGGGTCCGTACACTTCGTATTTGAAGAGAGGCGTAACGTCGATAAGCCCCGCGGCATGGCGCAGCGCAAAGTATTCCCGGTCGACGTATGTGTCATAGGAGCGCACGGCGTGGTAGCCGGCCCAGTCCTTCCACGAAAGGCTCGTGCACAGCTTCGATGTGCGCTCATGAAAGGGTGAAGGAATCGGCAAGGTTCAAACTCCCGCTGGTTTGGCGCTGCCAGCACGATCGTTCGATAATATCGACGGTCTACACTACCGGATACCGAAAATCGACCGCAAGCAAAAGATGCCGACAGGGGTGCCCGGCTGATGTATGATCGCCGCGCCGCATCACCGTTGATATCAAGGAGTCACGATGCCCATCAAGATACGAATGGCGGTGAAGGACGACCTGGAGACACTTGTACACTTCAATTCGTCGCTCGCGGAGGAAACGGAATCAACCATACTCGACAAGGCGAGGGTGACGGCGGGGGTCAAGGCCGCGCTGGACGATCCTCAGAAGGGTTTCTACCTGATCGCGGAGTCGGACGGCCAACCTGCCGGTGGTCTGCTCGTTACTACCGAATGGAGCGACTGGAGAAACGCAATGTTCTGGTGGATCCAGAGTGTATACGTGGAGAAAGAGTCCCGTCAGCGTGGCGTCTACACGGCTCTCCACCGATACGTAGAAAAACTGGCCCGCGAAAACAAGAGCGTCTGCGGCATCCGACTCTACGTGGATCACGACAATTCGAGCGCCCAGGCCACGTACGAGAAACTCGGCATGCAGCCAGGCCGGTACCGATTCTACGAGACGAAACTCTAGTGCCGGAGGCAACCCGCAAACCCCCGCAAGACTCCCTTTTCGCTTGACCCTTTTCGGATAATTCGCTACAATCCGGCCTTATTATTTGTGTAACCTGTTCACTACAAATCAAATAAGTTTCCTCAGCAAATAAGTTTCGCGTTCCAACCGTCTGTCGGAGACGCCCCCGTTTGTGCCCGAGGCGCACCGGGGTGATTCGTATTCTTACGTTCTTCTAAGGAGGACTTTTCGATGGAATCCGCCCTGTTGCAGGGAATGCCCTGGGTCGGCGTATTGGGAATGGTGGTCGCGCTCTTCACTTTCATGGCGGTCAAGAAGCATCCGCCCGGTAACGAACTCATGCAGAAAATCGCTCATCGCGTTTACGTCGGAGCGATGATGTTTCTCAAACGTGAATACACGGTTATCTCAATCTTCATGGTCGTCGTCTTCATCGCGCTCTCCGTGATGCTCGGCGTCTGGACCGGAGTCGCATACCTTTTCGGCGCTCTTTTTTCCATGTTCGCCGGTTGGTTCGGCATGCAGGCCGCGACACGCACAAGTGCCCCGACGACACAAGCCGCCAAAGACGGTGGCATGCCGGCCGCCCTTGCCATTGCCTTTCAAGGCGGGTCGGTCATGGGGATCACCGTCGCATCGCTCGGGATCGTAGGCATCGGCTTCCTTTTTCTTTTTTTGAAAGATGATCCGTTTGGCGCGCCGCTCGTTATTAATGGGTTCGCAATGGGCGCATCGAGCATCGCGCTCTTTGCTCGCGTTGGTGGCGGGATATACACGAAGAGCGCCGACGTCGGCGCCGACCTCGTCGGCAAAGTCGAACTGGGCATCCCGGAAGACGATCCGCGAAACCCCGGCGTCATCGCTGACAACGTAGGCGACAACGTGGGCGACACCGCCGGGATGGGCGCCGACCTGTTCGAGTCGTATGTCGGATCGGTCATCGCAACCATGGCCATTGCAGCGACGTCTTTTCAGAATCCCTTTCCCTACATGATGCTGCCGCTCGGCCTCATTACTGTTGGACTGATCGCGTCGATACTGGGTATCTGGTCGATGGGGATTTTCAAGAAAATGAATCCTATGGCAGCGTTGAACTACTCGACCTACACGGCCGGTGTTTTGTTCCTGATTGGCGCGTACTTCATCATCGACTTGCTGGTCGGTGACATAAAACCCTTCTGGGCTGTCGTGACCGGGCTTGCCTGCGGGTTACTGATTGCCAAGGAAACCGAGTATTTCACTGCGGGTGGTCCGGTGAAAGCGATCGCGCGTTCGAGTGAAGAAGGCGGCGTGGCAACGAATATCATTTCGGGGCTTGCCATCGGTTTCAAGAGCGTGATCCCCCCGACCCTTACGATCGCTGCAGCGATCTATTTTGCTTTCGAGTTCAACGGCCTTTACGGAATCGGAATGGCAGGCGTCGGCATGCTCGGGACGATCGGAATCATCATGTCGACGGACTCCTACGGCCCGATCGCGGACAACGCCGGTGGCATCGCCGAGATGAGCAAGGCAGGTCCGGAAATTCGCAAGATCACCGACAAGCTGGATTCGATCGGCAAC
>JAPUJU010000237.1 GCA_027296025.1 bacterium | reverse complement strand
GCGTACATCGCGAAGCGTTCGCGTTTCCCTGGCAGTACTTGTGCGGGCACAGACATGGAATCAGCGTCGCCGGACAATGCGGCGAAAATCGGAAGCGAGCGGGCCAAGGATGTCCTGCATAACGACAGAGCGCTCCCGGTTCTCGCGCCACGCGGTCACAACAAGCGCGATCATGGAACCCCAGGCGATCCCGAGGAACAAACCTGCGAGGACGAACAGTTTGCGTCGTGGACGACTGCGAAGATCGGGCGGGTGGGCTGCATCGAGAACCTGGAGCGTGGGCATGTCGCGTGCCTCTTCGAAGCGCGCCGTCTCGTACTCCTTGATCAGCATCGCGTAGACGGAAGACTCGATCTCCACACGGCGCTGGAGCCGGAGCATTTCGAGCGCGAGTGCGGGAACGGCGTCGAGCGAAGGGATGAACGTGCGTAATATGTCCTCATCGTTTTCCGCAGTGTGGATTTTGAGCTTGCCGATCTCTTCGACGACCTCCTGGTATTCCCGTTTGAGGCGAACGTACTCCTCCGAAGTTTTCGATGTGTAATAGGAAAGGATATCCAGTTCGGTGTCGAGCGATATTGCTCTCGCGGTCAGATCACTGACGATATCCATCGTCACCGTGAGTTGCTTGTCGAGATCGAGAGCACGGTGCTCCTCCTGGAACTCGTTGAGGGCGTCTTCCGCCGCTGCCAGGTCATCCTCGCGCTCTTTGAGCTGGCTCTCGATAAACGAGCGCATGCGTGTGGCCCGGGTGACATTGAGCTCCCGGTTGAGCTCATCGAGAAGAACAATCATGCGATTGAGAATGGCCGCAGCCTTTTCGGGATCGCGATCCTCGAAGGTCACAACGAGAAGCCCGTTTTCAAGCAAGGTAAACCCGGCGTGCGAATGAAGCGTCCGGAGCGCCTGCTCCATTTGATCGACACCGTAGCGTTCGAGCAGCCTGAATTCCTTGATGAGCTTCTCACCGATCCTGCGGCTCTTGAGCATATCGATATAGACAGTCTCAGGAGCGATACCCGACGCCATGGGCCCGAGCAGCGGCAGGGAGAGGTTCTGCAGCACTTCTGCGTACATGGGGCTTCCGCTATTCGTCTCCGGCGGGAACACGGAAGTAGACGCCGTGAACCACTGGGGGAGGAGCAGACTGGTCCCCGCCGCCAGCACAGCGGCGATGATCGCTGATTTGAGGATAAAGCCCCGCCACCTGACGAGTGTCTTGAAGAAAAAGTACATTTGCGTAAAATCTATGTTGTCAGCGTTGAAACTCGACCGCTTCAGTGCGTGAATCGACCGACTCTTTGCTCGACGCTGAAAGCGTGGCGTCGGGACTCGCGCCCCGTGTGCTGTGTGCTTTTTCCCACACCTGCTGCCTCCGGCCTCCGACAAAGCGCGCCATCGCGATAAGAGCAGCCGAGTTGACCATCGTGAAGTAGAACGGGATATAGAGAAAGCGATTCGGCGTTCGGTCTCCGCGCTTCATCCAACCCACCATCGCCGCGAAATAAAACACCACATGAAACGCCAGCAACCCTGTGTAGAACAAGGATTGATCAGCGATCACCGTGTTGGCAACAAACGCGATCGACGCGAAGACACCCACCATCCAGCGCAGGAGTTTGCGCGAAACAAACTGCCAACGCCGGAATCCACGGATCCGATCGCGTAGCACGAAGAATCCCGTCAGCCCGCGCAGTATGATGCGTGTTTTGCGATCGAATTCTTCATGCCAGTGCATCGCCGTCTGCTCCGTAGCGACCGCATTTGGTTCGTACACAACGCCCCGCTTCTGCATGGCGACATCGGCGGGAATCTGCAGGTCATTCGCCACGTCCGGGTATAGTTCCCGGAACAATTCGCGACGGATCGCAAAAATGGAACCGTTGGCGACGAGAACGCTTCGCAGGACACTCTCCAGCCGGCTGAGAATGGCCTCATAACGCCAGTAAATACTCTCGCCTCTGCCCACCGGTGAAACGTCTCCATCGATGTAGCGGAGCTTTCCCACCACGCACCCCGTTTGCGGGTCGGTGAAATGAGCGGCCAGCCGCTCGATGGCGTCGGGAACGAAAAGAGAATTGGCGTCGGTAAAAACGACGACGTCTTCCGTAACTCCGGTGATGACGTCATTGAGCATCGCGCTCTTCCCGCGACGTTCGGTGTGGTGCACGACGTTGACACCGCGGCCAGCATACTCGTTCACGATCCCAACCGTGCCGTCGTCCGACCCATCGGACGCGACAACGATCCGAAGGAGCCGGCGCGGGTAGCGAAGTTCAAGGCTGTTTTCGATTTTGTGGCGGATGACGTTCTCTTCGTTGAACGCCGAAATGATCAGACAAACGGAGGGTAGTTCGTGATCCCGGTGCACATGACGACCGCGACGGAACAGGCCAAGTATCAGCAGAATAATGGGATAGCCGACATATGTATAAAAAACAGCGGCGACGCTAGCCCAGAAGAGGAACTGCCACATCGATGATCAACCCCCGGTTGCAGAAAACAGACACGCCAACGTATCACGACGCCGCTCGATCACGCAACTGGAAAGACGGCACCAGTTTGGACGTAAAATCGATATCAGTGCCTGCCCGCGAACCTCCGGACCTGGGGTTGATGTTGTCAGGGGGGAAAATGTACTGTTTGATTCTACCACAGGGCCAGCACCGTCACCAGAGGCTTTTCCGAGGCAGGCGCAGCAATCCGTCCCGGGCGAACCCCACCCAGAGGGCCGATTCGTCGGCGACGAGGATTGCGACGGGATCGACGGCGTCCACCCCTTCTTCGGCGCTGATCCATACCCACCCCTCCTCACCGAGTACACCGATCCGACGCTCCGTACCCACGAAAAGCCTTCCCCCCGCGTCGAATGCGGCGCACTGGAACGTCTCCCCTTCCGGGGCACTCAGTACGGTGGCAGTGTCCCGCTGCGCCTGCGCCGGGGTGGGTCCGACGCGGCGCCACCGG
>JAPUJU010000236.1 GCA_027296025.1 bacterium | reverse complement strand
GCATGTGTTGAATCGCCTGAAGGGACGCAAGCGGCCGGCCGAACTGGTGGCGGTCTTTTGCGTATTGAACTGCCTCATCCTGCGCGCCCTGTGCGATCCCGACAGCCATGGCACCGATCGAAATCCGGCCACCTTCGAGTGTCTGCATGAACGTCTTGAAGCCACTGTCCTTGCCGAGAAGGTTCTCTTTGGGTACCTCGCAATTATCGAGCACGATCTCCGCCGTGCACGACGCCCGGCAACCCAGCTTGTCCTCGATCGACCCGACGCTGAACCCGGGCGTATCGCTTTCGATAATGAACGCACTGATCCCGTCCAGGCCCTTGTCCGGATCGGTGACGGCCGTCGCGACGAGCGTGTCCGCAAAAGCGCCGTTCGTTACGAATACCTTTGTACCCGTCAGGTAGTACGTGTCGCCCCTCAGCTCCGCACGCGTCTTGATATTGGATGCATCGCTTCCCGCCTGCGGCTCTGTCAGACAGAACGCTGCGACGGATTCGCCTGTCGCGAGCTTGGAAAGGTATTTCCTTTTCTGCTCTTTCGTTCCGGAAATCGCGATGGGACCCGCGCCAAGCGAATTGTGTGCGGCTACCGACAGCCCGGTCGATGCACACACACGCGAGAGCTCCTCGATAACGATCGAGTAGCAGACCGTGTCCACACCGGCACCACCGAACTCGGCGGGAATCGTCAGGCCCATGAAACCAATTTCGCCCATTTTCCGGAAGAGCTCGACGGGGTACTCTCCCTTTTCGTCGATCTCGGCCGCAATGGGTTTCAGCTCGGTCTCTGCGAACCGTCGGGCCGTTTCCCGAATCATTGTCTGCTCGTCGGTAAGTTGTGCCGTGTCCGTCATGTTGTTTCTCCGCCCTATCCGGCTCGCTTTTTGCTCCGGTGTTCGAACAACTCGTTTATGTAGGACACGATGTCACGCGTGTCGGTTCCGGGTCCGAAAATCTCACTCACGCCCATTTTCTTTAACTTTTTCACGTCGCCTTCCGGAATGATGCCGCCACCCACGAGTGGCACATCGTCCAAACCTTTCTCGTCCATCAGGTCACGCACTCGAGGCAGAAGCGTCATGTGTGCTCCCGAAAGGATGCTCAACGACACCACGTCCACATCTTCCTGCAGCGCCGCATCGAGAATCATTTCCGGCGTCTGGTGGAGCCCCGTATAAATAACCTCTATCCCGGCGTCGCGAAGTGCGTTCGCAACGATTTTTGCGCCCCTGTCGTGCCCGTCCAGTCCCGGCTTGGCAACAAGTACCTTGATCGGTCTTTTCACACCATCCTCCGGCTTCTGAAACGCCTGCCTGGACACTACTTACGGCTATTAATAGCGAGCGGTTCGAGAATCTCGCGGGCCGCTTCGTACGGCGACTTTTTCCCCGCGACCACCGACGCCACAATACTATCGAGCTTCTTGCGGATGGTGTCGTTTCCCCAGAAAAGCTCCCGCAGCCTCTCATCCGCTACCAGCGTCACCCGGTCGCGCAATGACTCCACCCGTTTTTCTTCGAGGCGACCGTCCTGCGAGAGATACTCGCGATGCCGCTCGATGGCCTCGTGCAGTTCACCGATGCCCTTCTCGCGGGTACCGACCGTCTCCACCACGGGCGGCAGCCAATCGGCGTTCTGTCGAAGTTCGAGCATCGACCGCAGGTCATCCGCGTACCGCCTCGCGTTTTCACGGTCCGCCTTGTTAACGACGAAAACCTCGCCGACCTCCATCAGGCCGGACTTCAAACTCTGAACGTCGTCGCCGGCGTCGGGTGTCAGAACAACGCACGTCGTGTGGGCCATGTGACGAATCCGGTACTCGAGTTGACCGATGCCGATCGTCTCGAGAAAAATGATGTCTCGTCCGAACGCATCAAGCACATCCGCCAGCTGTGTGGCGCAGGCACTCAAGCCTGTTTCACTCCCGCGGCTCGCGATGCTCCTGATGAACACCCCGTCGTCGGACGCCTGTTGCATGCGAACCCGGTCACCGAGAATCGCGCCGCCGGTAAACGGGCTTGACGGATCTTCGGCGATGACGCCCACACTTTTTTCAGCGTCCCGGTAACGCCGGGAAACCGCGTCGACGAGCGTGCTTTTCCCCGCACCGGTGAACCCTGTCACCCCGATACGATACGCGCGGCCCACTTCGGGAAAAAGACGATTCAGCACCGCTTCCCCCGCCTTACCACCCGCCTCGACGATTGACATCAGTCGCGAGGCCGCCAGGGTTTCCCCTGCAAAAAACCGATCGAAATAGTCTTGTGTCATTCTCACGACGGGCGAACCGGTGAACCCTGGCCCAGCGAACAAGTCAACTTGCTGACCGCATTTGGGTTATGACGATCAGTCGGGAGATTCGGGAGGTGTTCCTGCCCGGTGAGGCCCACGACGGCGCCGCTCGGTAGCAGCATACGTAATCCCACGGGCTCCGTCAACGCCGATTTTAGCGGGGATTTTGTATAACGTCTTAATTATCAAACAGTTACTCTCTAGCCAGCCAGCAGGCGACGAACCGGGTGTTGGTTGATTACATCGGGGTGCTGAACAGCTCTTTGACAGCTCCCCACGTCGTGCCGTGTATCGGCACCCCGGATCCGCAGGAATTTATTCCGTCCGGAGTGGGTGCGCACCCGTTGCCGAACGGCGGAATTGCTCCGCCGTACGGATTGAGCGCATCAAAAATCACCCACTCGCTCGGCAGGTCCGCGCGTCGTCCGACGGAACGGTCGTCGGCCGTTTCGAACGACTTGTACGTGTACTGGTCCACCACGACGGTGTCCGCGTCGGAGACGTCGTAGAGGAAAACGGTGTCGCCGGCGTTATTGAGGCTCAGCCCCAGCGCCGGAAAACCGTTCACCGACTGCCATGAAACGGCGTCGGAACCGTACACCGTGAACACACTACCGGGCGCGAGCGTTCCCGCGAAACCGTAGCGCCAGGTCGTTCCACCGGAAAGGTCCGTGAGTCGGTAACACGAAATATCCACGGCGAGCGAACTGTTGTTGACGATCTCGACCCACTCATCGGTCTTGGAACCGAGGGCCCCGTCCGAATCCCAGTCACTTGCGGGATCGGCAAGGATTTCGTTGAGTTGAACTTGTGCGCCTGAGGGAGGAGCCAGAACGACAAGACACACCATAAAAACAAAAAAACCAGCAGACTTCATCACATCCTCCTCACACACCCGATCCGTCGCGCTGGTCAGGTCGAAGACAACCTAACATACCTGGTTCGCCGCCGCAAGCGGCATTGATGCAACTCTTATTTTCGCCGCTTCTCGAGCTCGGAAACGAGCATTTCCGACACCTTCTGCGGCGGCGCCTTGCCGCGGGTCTCTTTCATTACCTGCCCCACGAGAAACTTGAGCAGCTTCGGTTCGCCTCCGAGGTAACGCTCGACTTCCTCCGGATGGTCGCCGAGTACCTTTGCGACCGCGGAATCGAGTACTCCAGTGTCGCGGATCTGTTCGAGGCCTTTACTGGCGATGATCTTTGTTGCGTCTGCCCCGGACTCCGCCATCTCTTTGAACACTTCTTTGGCCGTGGGCGTGTTGATGCGCCCACCCTTCAGTTCTTTGATAAGCGCGCAGAGCTGTGTGGGCGTTACACGAAAATCCTTGATCTCGACTTTACGCTCGTTCAGTTCCCGCAACACTTCTCCCATGACCCAATTGCTCGCCGTTTTTGCATCCTTGA